>NZ_JBBMQZ010000002.1:0-237467 GCF_038900275.1 Pseudoalteromonas sp. AS71
ACACCCATCCTAAATTTTGCACTTTTTGAAGTTAAAGGCTAGCCTTTGTTTAGTGCAAAAAAAAAAGCAGAATGTCTTATGGCTATCGCGAGAAAACGTCAAGTAAGTTTGGTTGATACAAAATACTACCATTGTATTTCACGTTGCGTACGCCGTGCATTTTTATGTGGGAAACAAGAATAAACAAGACACCCATCCTAAATTTTGCACTTTTAGAAGTTAAAGACTAGCTTTTATTTAGTGTAAAAAATAAGCAGGGTGTCTTATGGCAATCGCAAGAAAGCGTCAAGTAAGTTTGGTTGATACAAAATACTACCACTGTATTTCACGTTGCGTGCGTCGTGCTTTTTTGTGTGGTGAAGACCGTTTTACTGGTCAATCTTATGAGCATCGACGAGGCTGGGTTGAAGATAGGTTGCTCGTATTAGCAAAAATATTTTGTATTGATGTATGTGCTTATGCCGTCATGAGTAATCATACGCATTTAGTATTGTATGTTGATGATAAGAAAGCGAATAGGCTAAATGATAAAGCGCTTATTATTCGCTGGCATAAACTCTGTAAAGGCACATTGCTAACGCAAAAATATGTACAAGGTGAAAAGCTAAGTAAAGTTGAACTCATCTTTTTCAATCAAACGGTTAAACAATACCGCGAACGCCTAGCAAGTATCAGCTGGTTTATGCGATTACTAAATGAAGACATTGCCCGCAGAGCGAACAAAGAAGATAACTGCACAGGGAGGTTCTGGGAGGGCAGATTCAAATCGCAAGCATTACTAGATGAAGCAGCACTTGCAGCTTGTATGGCCTATGTCGATTTAAATCCCATTAGAGCTAAAATGGCTAACACACCAGAAGAATCAGACCGTACCAGTGTACAAAAGCGCTTAACATGCGCCGCAGAAGGTAAACAGCCTCAACAGTTATTACGTTTTGCAGGTATGCCACGTCAAATAATGCCAAAAGGACTCCCGTTTGAGCTTAAATCGTACCTCGAACTTGTTGAATTAACAGGACGTTGTATACGAGAAGACAAGCGAGGATATATTGAAAGTACATACTTGCCTCTTCTAGAAAGAGTGAATATATCTCCAGAAAACTGGTTAAAGCTTACAACCCAATTTACGCACGTATTTCATGGCGCAGTGGGTAGGCCAGCCTCACAAGAAGGTTATTGTGAAAACTTAAACCGAAAGCGGCGAGCGAATATCAGTAACTGCAAAAAGCTACTGGCATAAAGTTTCAACTAATCAGTAAAACTATTCATTAATAAATCATAACTGCATCATGCAGGCATTTTCATACGTGTAATTTAGATTAAAAGCGTAGTGGCATAGTGATTTTGGCCACTATTTACATACAAACTTATATAAAACCAAGTGGGGGTTTTTTATGCCTTAGTTTTATCAAAAACGTCCACTAATGTTAAACTACAAAAAACTTAATTACTTAATATAGCTATGGCATTTTACATTCCGTTATTACAACCTCATTTTAAGCACATTGAAATTGGCGATACGCTTACATCACTTTGGAGTGGATGTGGCAGTATTGTGCAGTGCCAGCTTGATGATAAAGCCTGTGTTATTAAAGCTATTAAAATACCCAGCTATATAAACCATCCTAAAATTAAACAAAGTGAATTTGCAGTAAAAAGAAAGCAGCATTCTTATAGCGTTGAATACACTTTTTATAAGCTGTATAGCCAGCATTTACCAAAACATGCGCAAAGTATTGAATGTATAGGTGCAATTAATAAAGATGATGAATACGCGCTGGTGTTTAAAAACTTTACCAAACATGGGTTTACTCAAGCAGGGCCACAACATGTTAAAGCTATATTAAAGTGGCTTGCACACTTTCATGCGTTTAACTTAAGTAAACCCGCTGACGGGTTGTGGCAGCAAGGCAATTACTGGCATTTAAGCACGCGGCCAGATGAGTTTAATAAACTCAAAGATAACCTTGATAAAAAGTCCGATATTAAAAATGCTGCACATAAAATAGATGAGCAGCTACAAAGTTGTGCGTACAAAACGCTAATTCATGGCGATGCAAAACTTGCTAACTTTGCAGCAAATGAGCGCGATCAAATACTCGGTTATGATTTTCAGTATATAGGTGCAGGTTGCGGGATAATTGATGTAATGTATTTTATGACCAGTTGCTTAAGTGATGCACAATTACACGAGTGCGCTGATGAGTATCTTGTGTATTATTTTGATAATTTAAAAGCTGCTATTACAACTTATCACCCTAAAGCACCATCAGGTAAAATAGCTGACGATTGGCTCGCTTTATGGCCTGCTGCATGGGCTGACTTTTATCGATTTTTAGCTGGCTGGAGCCCCGAGCATCAAAAAATAAATAGTTATATGCAACAGCAAGTAAACAGCTGGTTAGCGGGTAACATTTAATAAACACAATTGGTTGATGGCTTGCATAAATATCAAGCAAAACAATGCATTTTGGCACGATGTATGAAAATCTCTTTAAAACTACAGGTCAAATGACCTTTTTTAATATAAAATACTGCAAATTCTTGTATCAGTAGGTTTATATCATGGCAATTCACGTTATTTCTCACCCTCTTGTTC
Organism: Pseudoalteromonas sp. AS71; assembly: GCF_038900275.1. NCBI lineage: Bacteria > Pseudomonadati > Pseudomonadota > Gammaproteobacteria > Alteromonadales > Pseudoalteromonadaceae > Pseudoalteromonas > Pseudoalteromonas sp. AS71. The sequence goes on from NZ_JBBMQZ010000002.1 coordinate 2,600, forward strand.
AACATAAACTAGGCCTAATGCGAGCGCATGGTATTAGTACTAAAAGCTTTCGTGAATTATGTTCTGAAGTTGGAACCTTATTAACTTACGAAGCAACTAAAAACCTACAGTTAGAAGATAACGAAATTACAGGCTGGGATGGCAATAAATTAAAAGTAGAGCACATTAAAGGTAAAAAAATTACCGTAGTGCCTATTTTGCGTGCTGGTCTTGGCATGATGGACGGTGTTATGCAGTTATTACCAGCCGCTAAAGTAAGTGTTGTTGGTCTTGAACGTAACGAAGAAACACTAGAACCAGTACCATATTTTGAAAAGCTAGTAGGTAATATTGATGAGCGCTTAAGCTTAGTTATTGACCCTATGCTTGCAACAGGCGGCTCAATGATTGCCACAATCGATATGCTTAAAAAAGCAGGCTGTAAAGAAATCAAAGTAATTGTACTTGTTGCAGCACCAGAAGGTGTGGAAAAAACACTTACAGCACATCCCGACGTAGAAATATTTACAGCCTCAGTAGATAGCCACTTAAACGACAAGGGCTATATTATCCCTGGTTTAGGCGATGCGGGCGACAAAATATTCGGTACTGTTTAGGAGTCTTAAGTGCAAAATAATGACACCTTTTCAATAAAAACTATTTTAACGGGCGCGCAAATGCTGTTTGTAGCATTTGGTGCGCTGGTATTAGTGCCACTTTTAACGGGCTTGGATCCTAATGTTGCGCTTTTTACCGCTGGCATTGGTACTTTGCTGTTTCAGGTAGTGACTAAAGGCCAAGTGCCTATATTTTTAGCTTCATCGTTTGCTTTTATTGCCCCCATTATTGCCGCTGTGCAAATGTGGGGCGTGCCGGCCACTATGGGCGGCTTAATGGTTGCGGGTTTTGCTTATATGCTTTTAAGTTTATTAGTGAAATTTAAAGGCGTTGCAACGCTTCATAAAATTTTACCGCCTGTTGTTGTAGGCCCAGTAATTATGGTTATTGGTCTTGCGCTTGCTCCTGTGGCTGTAAATATGGCGATGGGTAAAAGTGGCGACGGTAGTATTCAAATTATTGATTACAACAGCGCTATTTATATTTCGTTGTTCTCATTAGTGGTTACGCTTATTTTTGCAGTGTGGGGAAAAGGCGTATTTAAGCTTATACCTATTCTGGCAGGGGTTGTAGCGGGTTATTGTTTATCGCTTGGTATGGGCGTTGTGCAATTTGACGCAGTGACTAACGCACAGTGGTTTGCTGTACCAAACTTTACTTGGCCTGAGTTTAAATGGCAGGCTATTTTGTTTATGGTACCTGTAGCAATAGCACCTGCAATTGAGCATATTGGCGACATGATGGCTATTAGCCAAGTAACCAATAAAGACTTTTTGAAAAAGCCTGGGCTTCACCGCACTTTGTTTGGTGATGGCCTTGCGACGTCTGCAGCATCGTTATTTGGTGGCCCGCCTAACACTACATACTCAGAAGTTACGGGCGCTGTAATGCTTACCAAAAACTTCAATCCTAAAGTAATGATGTGGACAGCCATTATCGCCATTATTTTAGCCTTTGTTGCTAAAATGGGATCTGGCTTACAGACTATACCTGTACCTGTAATGGGCGGCATTATGATTCTACTTTTTGGCTCTATTGCTGTAGTGGGTTTAAATACATTAGTTAAGTCGGGCGATGATTTAACAGCACCACGCAACTTAAGTATTGTTGCACTTATTTTGGTGTGCGGTATTGGCGGTATGCATATAGGTGGTAGCCAATTTAGTTTAGAGGGCGTAAGTTTATGCGCTATTTTAGGCATTGTGCTCAACCTTGTATTACCTAAGGCGCAGCCTCAAGAGAGTTAATAGTGCACGTAAGTTAAAAATATTGCACCAAAATAGCGCATTTTCAATGCGCTATTTTTTTAACCTATTAATAAATATACAAAAATAATAATGGTCTAGTATCTGCATTTAATTTCCAGAACGCATCGTATGCAAAGGAGTTACTATGTCAGAGGCCAATATTGTGGATATAACCCCGTTTTTAGCAAAACACCAACTGCCTTTAAAGTATCAATATTTGAGTGAGCAATATTTTGTTCCACTCGCGCATGACATCCTCGAATCTAAAAAAACAAATACTCCTATTTTTGTTGCCATAAATGGATGCCAGGGCTCAGGAAAAACAACACTCGCAGATTTTTTAGTTACGTGGTTTTCTAAAAACACACCACTTAACAGTGTTGCATTGTCTATTGATGACTTTTATTTAGCAAAACAAGCACGTACTGAGCTTGCCAAAGACGTACATCCTCTTTTTACTACTCGCGGAGTACCGGGTACTCACGACGTAGCGTTAATGAATAGCACAATAACTAACTTACTGGCAGGAGAGGTAAACGTACCGCTTCCACGTTTTAATAAACACGAAGACGACTGCGTGCCAACAAGTGATTGGCTAACAAATGAAAAGCCAGTTGATATTGTTATTTTAGAAGGGTGGTGCGTGGGCAGTGAGCCACAACCGCTGTTTTCATTGAGTGAGCCGCTTAACGAGTTAGAGCAACAGTTTGATAAAGAAGGCGTTTGGCGCCGCTGTGTAAATAGCTGTTTGGCAAATGAATATAAAGCCGTTTTTAACCTAATTGATTATACAGTTATGCTAAAAGCACCGAGTTTTAGTGATGTTTTTACATGGCGACAAGAGCAAGAACAAAAGCTAATAGCCAAAAAAGGTGAAGGCTCAGGCACCATGACTAACGAGCAATTGGTGTATTTTATTTCTCATTTTGAGCGCATTACGCGTGAGAACTTAAACACACTGAGCGCTAAAGCAAATGCTTTAATTGAACTTGATAGCAACCGAGATATTAGCGGTATGCACCTAACAAGTGATGACACCCTTCAACCTATTATTTTTACAGATTTGGACGGTACATTACTCGATCACGCCGATTACAATACAAATAATATCAGTGAGTTATTACAGCAGCTGCAAAATGCGCATATTCCTGTGGTGTTTAATACCAGCAAAACTTTTTGCGAAGTTATAGAGCTTAAAAACGATTTAAATATTCAACAGCCTTTTATTGTCGAAAACGGTGCAGCAGTATTTATTCCAGAAGACTATTTTGAATTAAAGCCAATTGGTTGTAAAAAAGTAGGCGCTTATTGGTGCTACGCAATGGCAAAGCCGTTATCGAGTTTATTAAATGATTTAAATACTTTAAAGGCGGATTATAAAGCGCATTACAAATTGTTTAGTGACTTATCGAGTGAGCAAATTTCAGAGCTTACCGGGCTAAACGATGCACAAGCAAGACGCGCACAAACTCGCGATTATTCAGACCCTCTTTATTGGTATGGCAATGACGAATTACTCACAGCCTTTGTAAACGATGTTGAAGCACTCGGCTACGATATAAAAATTGGCGGACGCTTCATTCATATTGCCAAAAATACCGATAAAAGCGCTGCACAGCAGTGGTTAGTTAAACAGTTTACCCATTATTTCAGAAAGCCTCTCACGGTTATAGCACTGGGTGATAGCGATAACGATAAGCAAATGTTAGAGCACGCAAATATCGCCATTATTATTGCCAATCCGGCGAGTAAAAAGCCGGTTAAATTGTCGCACAACAAAGCACGATATTCTCAATCACCAGCACCGCTGGGCTGGATTGAAGAAATAACGTCGTTGCCGTGTATTAGCAGTATTTTAAGTATTTCTGAGGAGCAAACATCTCATGGCTGATTTTTACCAAAATGGCATTATTACAACACTACATAATATTGCCGACAGACCAATAGAAGACCTAGAAAAAGAGCTACTTACTTTTAGTAAGCAGCGCCCTATGGGGTTAATACTTCCTTCGCTATTTAGTGAACTTGAAGGCCCTGCGCTGCAAAATATAGTTAGTGAATTACGCGAAGTACCATATTTATCACAAATTACGATAGGCTTAGATAGAGCCGACGAAGCACAGTACCGTCATGCACTAGGCTTTTTTAAAGAGCTAAACCAAAACCATAAAGTATTATGGAACGACGGCCCACGCTTACAAGCACTAGATAAAGAATTACAAGAGCTAGGTGTTGCACCACGTGAGCTGGGTAAAGGGCGTAATGTGTGGTATTGCATGGGTTATAAATTAGCAACAGCAGAAGTAGAGTCTATCGCGCTGCATGATTGCGATATTTTAACCTACGACAGAAGCCTACTTGCTCGCTTAATTTACCCCGTTGCGCATCCGCGTTTTAACTATGAATTTTGTAAAGGGTTTTACCCGCGTACTGCTAATGGCAAAATTAATGGCCGTGTATCGCGCTTATTAGTAACGCCATTGCTTCGCTCATTTAAAACAATTTTAGGCAATACCGACTACCTTGAATATATGGACTCTTTTAGATACCCACTTGCAGGTGAGTTTTCGTTTAGACGCGATGTATTAAACGATATTCGTATCCCAAGTGATTGGGGCCTTGAAATAGGTGTACTGAGTGAAATGTATCGTAACTATTCGCATAACCGCTTGTGCCAAGTAGATATTGCCGATAATTATGACCATAAACACCAAGAACTTTCACTTGATGATCAAAGTGCAGGTTTGTCTAAAATGTCGATTGATATTACTAAGGCATTGTTTAGAAAGCTGGCGACTCAAGGTGTTACTTTTACCAGCGAAACAATTCGTTCATTAAAAGCGACTTATTACCGTATCGGTTTAGATTTTATAGAAACGTATCATAACGACGCGCTAATGAACGGGTTAACGCTTGATGTACACCAAGAAGAAAAAGCAGTAGAAATGTTTGCACAAAATATTATGGAAGCAGGGCAACACTTTTTAGAAAACCCAATGGAAGCGCCATTTGTGCCAAGTTGGAACCGTGTTGTATCAGCAATGCCAGACGTACTTGAGCGCTTAAAAGAAGCCGTAGAGCTAGATAACGAAGAATATAGTTAACCTGCGTGCAGGTTAATTAGCCTATAAGTCTAAACAATAAATATTAGGGGCGCATGTGAGCACAGTTAGCGAATTATTTTTACAACGAGTAGAGCAACATCTTCATATTATTTATGAGGGTGTTGAGCTGCCTTTATCGGTTACTGAGCTTGCTCAGCAACTCATTAAAATTATACTAGGTAGCAATGCACTGCGCGACCCGACACCCCATACAAACCGGTGGGATGAACAAGATATAGTATTGATTGCTTATGGCGACTCTATTATTAAACACGATGATAGTGAATTTGCCGTATCGAGCCCAATGGAGGCACCGCTTAAAACACTACACAGGTTTATAAAAGAGCAATGTGATATGCAGTTAAATGCGCTGCACATATTGCCATTTTACCCGTACAGCTCAGACGAAGGCTTTGCCGTAATGAACTACGTGCAAGTGAATGAGTCCTTGGGTGATTGGGGAGATATTCGAAATATCGCTAAAGATGTAAAGCTAATGGCGGATTTGGTTATTAACCATTGCTCAAGCAGAAGTGTATGGTTTGAGAACTTTTTAAATGATTTACACCCGGGTAAAGACTATTTCAAAACGGCGAGCTTAACGGATGATTTAAGCCAAGTTGTACGCCCGCGAACCTCATCGTTATTAAATACTGTAACAACGCCAAGCGGTGAAAAGCACGTATGGTGTACGTTTAGTCACGATCAGGTTGATTTTGACTTTGGCAATCCTGATGTACTTAAAGAGTTTGTGGGAATAATTAGGCATTATTTAGACAATGGCGTGCGTTTATTTAGACTCGATGCGGTCGCATTTTTGTGGAAACAGCTTAATACAAGTTGTATTAACTTGCCGCAAACACATGAAGCCGTAAGGCTAATACGAACACTTATTGAGCACGCAGAGCCGAGCGTAGTTATAATTACCGAAACCAATATTCCAAACCAAGAAAACTTATCTTATTTTGGTAATGCCAACGAAGCGCACAGTATTTATAACTTTGCACTGCCGCCTTTATTGCTTCATACATTACTTAGTGGCGATAGCACTGCAATTAAGCATTGGATGATGAGCATGCCACCTGCGCAAAATGGTACGGCATACTTTAATTTTATAGCCTCGCACGATGGAATAGGGCTTAGACCAATTGAAGGTTTATTGCAACCCAGTGAAGTGGCGTCACTTGTAAGTACCACTATGCAATTTGGTGGTCGTGTATCTATGCGAACCAGTAACGATGGAACGCATACACCGTACGAGCTAAATATTGCTTTATTTGATGCTCTCCAAGGGACGCACAATGGCCCAGATAAGTTTGGCCTGGAGCGGTTTATGTGTGCTCACGCAATTATGTTTGCGCTTGAAGGTATCCCAGGGCTTTATATTCATAGTTTGTTGGGTACAACTAACGATTACGAACGCTTTGAAAATTCACAGCATAACCGTGCTATTAACCGCCATCGTTGGCAAGAGTCAAAGCTACTGTCGGCAATTGGTGAAAAGTACAGTCATCATCATAAAGTGTTTAACGGCATAAAAAGCTTATTGGCAGTACGCAAAAAGCAAAGTGCCTTCCACCCAAATGCTACACAGTTTACGCTGCATTTAGCAGGGGGATTATTTGGTTTTTGGCGACAAAGTATAGACAGACGCCAAAGCATATTTTGTGTTTATAACATTAGCGATAAACCACAAACACTCACATTGGCCGACTTAAACTTAATTAACACCCAAAAGTGGTTTGATTTGGTGGCAGATAAAACGATTGAAGAAAGCCAATTAACAATAGAGCTGGAACCATACCAAAGCGTGTGGCTGAGTAATATTAAATAAAATGTATTAAAAAAGGCTCGCACTGCGAGCCTTTGTTTTAACTAGGGCGTGTTGATCTTTGTGGATTGAAATTTGTTCAATCTAGGGGCGATTAAATCGCGACGCGAGGTTTGTAACCTAGTGGGCTCGATAACTGCTCCTGCGTTATTCTACTGGCTTACATCCATGTAAGAATAAGTAAAAACCGAGCAAAGCTTCCGCGTCCTGCTCACGCCCCTTACCTACATCCATGTAGGCAACAAAGAGTTAATCGCCCCTAGAAAGAACCCTTCGGGCAGCGCATGTTTGGTATTTATGCTGCGTTATCGCCTATTTATGGGGAATAACCACACTACATAGGCTCTGCCTTGCCTAAAAACCAAACATACTGCTGCAAATTCACCCACCAATGATCAACACGCCCTAATAAGTTATTTTATTAATTATAAGCTGTAGCTTAAGTTAATGTAGCCAAAGCGGCCAATGTTATCGTAACTTGCGCTACCCGCGCTTGTACCACGTGAACCGTACGGAAGTTTACGATTAAATAGATTATCAACACCTACTTTAACGCCTAAGCCACTATCGAAGTTGTAACCAACAGTCATATCGGTAATAAAGTATTTACCGTAAGACATTTGGTTACTTGGGTTCGAGTTACTTTCAAGCTCAACATTTGTATATAAATCTACTTCACTTAAAAAGCGTGTTTCAACTGTTGAGAAAAAGTTATCCATAACATAACTTACAGATAAGTTAGTTTGCCACTTAGCTTCACCTGTAGTACCTGCGTATTCAATGTAGTTACTAGGGTCGTCTTGGAACGGGTAATCTTTACGTTCAATTAAGTAGGTACCAATTAAGCGGGTTTTGAAGCTACCTTCAAGCGCGTCAAAGTCGTAACCTAGTTCAAAATCTATCCCTGATGCTTTTTGGCCGGCAACATTTAATACAGAGTTTTGTATTAAAGTAATTTCACCATTAGCATTACGTGTAATTAAGTTACAGTACTGATTGTTTATACCTGTTGCGCTATCAACACAGCGATCAAGAATGTCTTGCGCGTCGATTGTGTCAATCGCATCTTCAAGTTCAATTTCCCAGTAATCAATAGTAAGCAGCGCGTTTTCTAGAAACTCTGGTTGGTAAACAATGCCTACAGTTGTACTTGTTGACTCTTCACCTTTTACATCACGGTTACCGCTAGTTAAACCATCTAATGAGGCTGCATCGTAACCGGAGTTAAAGTCACTCGCTACACCTAATGCGGCACAGTTTGCAGTACGTGTTGCACCGTTTGATAAGTCACCTAGGTTGTCGGCGCGACACGGGTCGTCTACATTGTAGAAAGTTTGGCTTGCTGCCCCAAATACTTCACTAATGTTAGGCGCACGAAGTGCTGCAGATTGTGTTACACGTACACGTAGCTCATCATTTACAGTCCAATCAAGGCCAAGTTTCCAGCTAGTTGCTTCGCCAATCGTACTGTAGTCAGCATGACGTACTGCAGTATCAAACACTAAGTCTTGAATAAGCGGTAAGTCAGTTAAAATTGGCATCGTCGCTTCAAAAAATACTTCGCGTACGTTGAAGGAGCCTTTATCTTCGCCCAGTGCGTTAAAAAAAGTACCTTCTGCGTTATCTGGCTCTTTAGTTTCGCTTTCTTCTTTACGGTACTCGGCACCAAATGCAATACCTACATAACCTGCTGGTAATTCAAAAATAGCGCCATTAGCAAGTGAGCCAGAAACAACTGTTTGCTTAATTGTTGAAGTACCAACTGATACCGTATTTATGTAGTCAATCGCTTGTTGAGATGGTGCGCCAAAACCCATAATGTTTACAGGAACGCAGCCGTCAGCTTGTGCAGCAGCGCTACGACATACTACGTTACCATTTGTATCTTCAACGGCATCAAGTGCATTAAAGTAGTTGGCTAAAATCATGTTAGCGCCGTTTTCACGCTCTAGATCTGTTTGGCCGTATACAACTGACGTATCTAATTCCCAATCTTCTAAAACAGTCCCTTTTAAGCCTGTGACAAAACGCGTTGTTTCACGCGTATTGTTTTCAATGCGGCGGCCAAGGTCACTCATCATGCGGTTAACCATGATCGAATCAACACCTTCCTCTTGCATACGTGCTTTGATGGCTGGGTCTAGGTAAGGGTTATCAATTTTAATGCTGTTGTCGCTGTCAAAAAAGAAAAACGCAGGTTGACCTATGCTTTCGCCTTGGCTGTTTACGTATTTTGCATCAAAGTAGACGTTTAAATCGTCGGTCACATCGTAGTTAACTTTAAAGTTTACGTTGTAACGTTCAAACTCAGGTTGTATTTCTTCAAATTGGCCTAAGTTAAAAAAGTCACATTCTGCACATGAATATGGATCTGCGTTATTGCCTATGTATAAATCACGTGCGCTGCTATCAGGGTTAAAGCTATTAATATACTTAGTTGGATCTTCAAGTGCATAAACACCTGAATCATTGATGGCGTAATAACCCGCATTAGGTGTTAAAATATCATCAGGAAAGTCAGCACTATTTTTGTTTTCATCCGTTTGGGCTTGGTTAGGTAAGCTGCTAAAAGATGTGCTAGTCCAAGGGTGGTCAAGAGCATTTAATGAATCTTGGGCCGAGTACTCAATAGCAAAAGCGGCATTACCACGGTCGTTATCAAAATTAGAGCCGTACGAGAACGTCGCTTTTTCGTTGTTGTAGCTGTTTAAATCGGCAAAACCTCGGGTAACACTAAAATCCATACCTTCAATGTTGTCTTTTAGTATAAAATTTACAACACCTGTTACCGCGTCAGCTCCATATACAGCGGATGCACCACCAGTGATAATTTCTACACGCTCAACCCATACACTTGGAATAGTATTGGTATCTACAGCTTGAGAACCTGCAGAGCTTGATACATGACGCTTACCATTTACAAGTACCAAAGTACGGTCTGTACCCATGTTACGTAAATCAAGAATATTTAAACCAGCAGTACCAATAAAACGGCCTGAGTTAGCCATAGAATATGTATTGCCAAGTGCTGGTAAGTTGTTTAGCGCTTCACCAATGTTTACAGCGCCAGTATTAATTAGCTGCTCGCCGCTTATAACTGTTACTGGTGCAGGTGCAATAGCACCTTCACGTAAGATACGTGAACCCGTTACTTCAACGCGTTCAATTTTTGTTGCTTGCTCATCTTGTGCAAGCACAGAATTACTTGCTGTTGCAGCAGCAGTAATTAATGCACATTTAATGCTATTAGAAAGTAAATTATGACGTTTCATGTGTTTCCCAAAGGACATTTTATAGTAATTTAATACGATATTTATTTTTACTTAATACAGTCTGTATTAGATAAAAACCTATAACTTTTGTTATGAGGGCGGCGATTATTGCATGCTGATAATCTTATTAAAAGTAAGTAACTTACTGTTAAATAAGCAACTTGAAATAATTTGAATGGCTATTGTTGCCTTTTTTACACTAGTTTGTTCGGGGAGATTAGGTGGCTATTTATGGTTAATTTACATGGTGGGTTTGTTTTGTATTTATGCTGTTTACATGTTTATAGTTTTTATAATTTTAGAGATGGTTTTTATAGCAATTATTTTTTAGTTAAAAGTAGTTAGGAATATTCTAATTTATATAAAGAGCAGGCGGTGAGTGTTATATGTACTTAGTTGTAAGTATTATGTATGTAAATCCCGTTTTAAAATGACTTTAATGTAAGGCTTTATTTTCAAATAAAGTGAAGTTTGAATATTTTTCATTATTAATCTTTAAAAAGCTCTAAACGTGTAAACCCCCTTTACAGTTTTGGGGGTCTCAATTGCTCCTTAAGTTACTTTAGCGCGTAAACTTGGTACAATTTAGCTGTTTTTAATTAATAGGTTTGACCATGAAGTATTTAGTTATTATTTTTACCTTGTTGTTTAGTTCAATGTCTTTTGCGCAGCAATCTGTCGATCTTGAAGTAAATATGAAAAATACAGGCCTTGCATATAAACAAGCGGTGCAGGCAACTCAACTTAGTGAATTTAATACTGCGATTGATGAATTTATAAAGCTGGTTAAAGTGAGTAAAACAGGTAAGTTTTACAAGAAACCAGAACAGTCATTGCTGGGCCTTGATAAAGTGATTGCTCAAGCTGAACTTGCAAAAAAAGCAGCAAACGAGCAGGGGCTAAGTGCGGCAAAAGAACCACTGAAAAATATAGATAATTTACGTAAAAAATATCATGAGTTACACGAGCCTCCTGGGTTCTTTGAATTACTGTTCGGTTCATAAACCTAAACTATCTGTATCTTTAGCAGCTACTTTTAAGCTAATTTCGTTAAAGGTATCTGCAGCAATAAATATAAGGAAACACAATGGAAATTTCAGTTTCAATGTTAGAAGGCCAAAAGCAAAGCGCTAAATTTGGCGACCTAGAAGTAATAAGTGATCAAAGTGTAAACGCAGGTGGCAATGCAGAGCATCCAGAACCGTTTGATTATTTTTTAGTAAGTATGGTTTTATGTGCAGGTTTTTATGCGCGTAAGTTTTGCGAGCAGCGTGATATTTCAACGCAAGGTATGACGCTTACTCAAAATAACGAAAATGTAGATGACAACGGTAAAAAGCTATTTTCAATTGAGATTAACTTACCAGAAGGCTTCCCTGATAAATATAAAAAGGCGCTTATTGCAGCCGTTAATACCTGTACGGTAAAAAAAGTAATTCAGGCAGTGCCAGAGTTTTCAGTAGTGGTAAAATAGCCCCCCTAAATTAGGTAGCTTAAGCAAGCTACCTAATTATAAGTTGAGCATCCCCGTTTAACTTATTTCTTTTTCATTCCTTGTACTGCTTTAAAGCGTGGGTTGTTTTTACAAATTACGAATACGCGACCTTTGCGTTTTACAATTTGACACCCCGGACGTTGCTTAGCACTTTTAAGAGAGCTTAATACTTTCATACCTTTTCCTTTTTAACAGTCGATAAACTTTTAAAACGACGATTAAACTGCGCAACGCGGCCATCTGTAGCGGTTGTTTTTTGCTTGCCTGTATAAAATGGGTGCGAGTCACTTGATACATCAATAGGTACGTATGGATATGTATTACCGTCTATTTCTATTGTGCGGCTCGTTTTTATGGTTGAGCCAATAATAAAGTAAGAATCGGCAGCGGTATCGTGAAAAGCAACCACGTGGTAATCAGGATGAATATTTGGTTTCATAATACGCCTCAATAAATGATATGTGATAATATATCATTTGAATTTAACGTATTTACTTTCCCAATGCAAATTATTTAAATGTTCCTCAAAAAGGCCGTAATTGCTGGCTATTTGCGCAAACAAATCAAAAAATAAGCACTTGAATCAAAAATGCTGGCTATTGGCGTTTAGGCTGTTATAACTATATTTAAGAGTTAAAACGTTAACAAATACGGTTATAAAGTTATTACAGAGGTTATGTATGAGTGACGCAACACAACAACAAGAACAAATTGATCAAGGGGTGATGGAAACCCTAAGAGAGCGCGACCACAGTACCTTGGCGCAACAAGTAAATCCTTTAACCTGCAACCACAATGATATTGTAGAATTACTAGCAAGATATATGGCATTAAGCGAGCAAGAAGATGATGAGCTGTTTGATGATTGGTTTGATAACCTAACTAAAGAGCAACATACTGTTTTAAAAGTATTTGAAGTTTACCGCGGACAATATGAGCACCAAAATTAAAGTGTTAATTTTTGTATGTATGCCAAATCCAGTGGTTATTTAAATAAAACTAAATAGCCACTACTACTTTTTTATTAAAGAGTAGCTATGTTGTATCAACTACTAATCCCACCTGTTTAAATCATAATTTTTTGCGGATTGAATCTTATCTTTATTTAGGCACGACTTACTGATATTTATAAATATTTATTGCTATTTTTAGGTAATGTTCTAATTTGAATAGACAGACTGTTTATAGTTTAGATAAGTTTATTGGATTATATAGTCGAAAATATTCGCTCCAGTTTCGTAATTTATAAAACATTTAAAATTAATAGAGCTTTAATGATTAAACCTGAGATTCCAAATAACGAAGCTGAGCGGTTACACGCGCTTAGAGCATTAAAAATTCTAGATACGTCGCATGAAGAGCGATTTGATCGTGTTACTCGTATTGCCAAGCGTATGTTTAATGTTTCTATTTCATTGGTTACTTTGATTGACGAAGACCGCCAGTGGTTTAAATCAAGGCAGGGGCTTGATGCGCCTGAACTTCCTCGCGAAACCTCATTTTGTGGCCACACCATAAATCAAGACGAGTTATTAATAATCCCAGATACAGCTCAAGACGAAAGGTTTTTTGATAACCCCTTTGTTACAGGCGATCCTAAAGTACGCTTTTATGCAGGTTTTCCTTTAAAATTAAGGGAAGGAGTCATTATAGGCACTTTGTGCCTTGCTGATAGTAAACCTAGACAACTAAATGATGAAGAAAAACAATTGCTAAGAGATTTAGGCACGTTAGTCGAGCGAGAAATTCAATCAATTCAACTAGCGACAATTGATGAGTTAACAAGAATCTCTAATCGACGTGGCTTTTTAAACCTTGCCGAACATACGCTAAATGTATGTAGGCGAAACAAAGTATCAATGTCGTTTATATTGTTTGATCTCAATAAGTTTAAACAAATTAATGATATTTATGGACACCACGAAGGTGATTTTGTATTAAATAAATTTGCACAAATCATGCTTAGTTCATTTCGTGATTGTGAAGTAATAGGTCGACTTGGCGGAGATGAATTTGTAGCGATGTTAAGCGACTCAGACGAAACAAAAGCAGAGTTTGTTTTACAAAGGTTTGCGCAAGCAATTGCGCATGCTAATAATACCTTAAATAAGCCATACAAAATTGATTACAGTGTAGGAGTAACACACTTTAAATACGATACAGGTAAATCGGTTGAGGATATGATTCAAGATGCTGATGTTGCAATGTATCAGCAAAAAAAGCAGCAATCACTTTAGTAAGCTATTTAGTTTAATTGCTGCTTGAACTTCACTTAACTTCCTCATGCTAGTACGAATCTTATAATAGGTAGTTATTGGCTATTGCAGTCATTTTTTGCAGAGGGTGATGCTAAAGACACATTTGGTTGCCAAATCCTGTCCCATATTTTATGAAGATTGCTTAAGTTTGGTCTTTGACTTATTTTTTCAAAGTTACCAATGCTCACCTCTGAATCATTTTTTTGACCCACTACAAAATTAAACACATAGTTGCATTCCATGCCCATACGTAAATCAGAAAGTATAATATTGCTTTGCTGTTGGCGCACCGAATAAAACCCTTTAGTAAACCACTGCAAGCGTTTTATAGCCCATTCATCGCTAATATTATTTAACAGTGAAGGCGTTGTTTGATAAGCCGTTAATGTAACATCGCTGGGCGCGTCAAATACTGATGCATAACCTTCGTAGTATTGTCCGTCAGACATTACAACAATACGCCATAGCAAAGTGGTTAGCGGTGCAGGCGTACTAACATAGGCATTTACTGGTATTTGCCTGTTGTTGAGTGCAGTATTTACTTTGTCATCAATATTTACTTTTAAAATTAAAGCGCAGAATAAATACAGGCTACTTAAAACTAAGGCGGCTGCATTTATACGATAAGCCGTTGTTGCTTTTATTTTGGGTATTAGTGTACATATTACGCCAATTAATAAAGGAAGCGTGTAAGCGGGGTCAATAATAAACACACTAGAAACCGCAAAGGGGTACTCAGTAAAAGGCCAGAGTAGTTGTGTACCGTATACAGTTAGGCTGTCTAATAGTGCATGTGTAGATAGGCTTAAAAATACTAGCCAAAACCAGCGCACTTTATAAGTTTGCATTCCCGCGTGTACTTTTAATATTAGCCATACAATGAGCGGGCTAATTAATAAATGTATTAACAACGAATGGCTAAAGCCACGGTGGTAAGTAAATGCTTCTACAGAGCCCCCATAAGGCAAAAATACATCTAAATCAGGGAGAGTGCCTAAAATGGCACCCCATAAAACAGCTTTTCGACCTACTTTATTGCCTAATACCGCATAACCTACAGCACTGCCTAATACTACCTGCGTTAAAGAATCCATTTTAATTAATACCTTTAATTACTGCTTTTGTTATTTATACTTTTTTATTATTAAAAAGCGTCAAAAAATCATTTGAAATATTTAATAAGCATATTAATACCCAGAATTTATAAACTAAGCCTAGGCTTTATAAAATCTAAAAACGCTGTAATGCGAGACGATATCGCACTGTTTTTATAATACACGGCTTGTATAATTTCTCGGTTATTAGGTGAGCTAATTGCAGTGGGTAACACTTCAACTAATTTACCTGTTTTTAGGTCATTGCCAATCATAAAGTGAGAAAGTAGCGCAATGCCTTGGTTTGCAATGCACAGCTGGCGCACTGTTTCACCGCTGCTTGCGCTAAGCGAAAACGTAAATAAAGCGGGTTTTACTAGTGGCCAGGTGTTTAATTTAGGGGAGTCACTAAAACCAATTAACTTATGATTTTGTAAGTCATCAATTTGCGCAATTGCTTTGTTATTATTTATATATTCTGGGCTGGCTACAATACGCAACTGGCTGCTGCCAAGTCTACGAGCATGTAAGTTTGAGTCTTTTAAATCACCAATGCGTATGGCTAAATCGGTTTTATGTTCAAGTAAATCAATAATGCTGTCGTGCGAGGTTATATCAAGCGTTATGTGTGGGTATTGCTTAGCAAATTCGCCAATTAAAGGCGTAAGTTGGTGCAATACAAAAGGGCTTGCCGCATCTATTCTCAGCTTGCCACTTGGCGCTTGTTTTAAAAGCTTTATGGCTTCTTCACCGGTATAAAGCGTATTTAACCCTTCGCGCGCATATTTTATAAAGGTATGGCCTTCTTCGGTAAGCTCTAATCGGCGTGTTGTTCTGTTTAGCAAAGTACATTGCAGTGTATTTTCTAGGCGTGATACCGCTCGCGACACTTTAGCCACCTGTTGATCGAGCAAATTAGCCGCTCCCGAAAAGCTTCCGCAATCTACTACCGTTATAAACGTTTCTAAATCTTCAGTTTTTGAATGAACAGCCATAAGTATACCAACACCATCTTTGCATTATTAACAAAAGTATTTTGTCACTAATGCTATTTTTTGCAAACGATATTTTAGCCAAACTACATTCTTCAAATATTAATGAGGATATAACTATGCCATTGGCTTTGTGGGCGCTTACCTTAAGCGCATTTGCAATAGGAACAACTGAGTTTGTAATAGTGGGATTAGTACCCACCATTGCAAACGATTTAGGCGTAAGCCTACCTTCAGCGGGTTTGCTTGTAAGTTTATATGCGGTTGGCGTTGCTATTGGTGCACCGGTGCTAACAGCTTTAACGGGTCGTTGGAATCGTAAAGTGGTATTAATAAGCTTAATGGGCTTGTTTGTTTTGGGTAACTTACTTGCTTGGCAAGCGCCAAGCTACGAAACATTAATACTTGCGCGCATTTTAACGGGGCTTGCCCATGGTGTGTTTTTCTCAATCGGATCGATGATTGCTACAAGCTTAGTAAGCAAAGATAAAGAAGCCAGTGCAATAGCCATTATGTTTACCGGGCTTACTGTAGCACTAGTAACTGGTGTGCCATTAGGTACATGGATTGGCCAACACTTTGGTTGGCGTGCAACGTTTTTAGTTGTGTCGGTATTAGGTTTAATTGCATTAATCGGCAGCTCTATTTTAGTGCCAAAAAACTTAAAACAATCAATACCTGCAACGTTTAAAGAGCAACTACAAGTAATCGTAAAACCGCGTTTATTACTCGTATATCTAATGACGATATTGGGCTATGGCGGCACGTTTACAGCGTTTACTTATTTAGCACCTATTTTAGAGCAACAAACAGGTTTTGCGCCTTCGGCTATTGCCTTAATAATGCTTGTTTACGGTGTATCGGTAGCAATAGGTAATATTTGGGGTGGAAAGTTGGCCGACAAACGCGGCCCAATTAGCGCACTGAGTATTATATTCAGCGCTTTGAGTATAATTTTACTGATATTTACCTTTACGATGGAATCAAAAATTGCCGCTGTACTTACTATTTTAGTCTGGGGCGCATTTGCTTTTGGCAACGTGCCAGGCTTGCAACTTTATGTAGTAAAGCAAGCACAAAAGCACACGCCCAATGCAGTAGATGTTGCATCAGGCTTAAACATAGCCGCATTTAATATTGGTATTGCACTTGGATCAATTATTGGTGGTAGCGTAGTAGAAAATATGACCCTACAAGATACAGCATGGATAGGCGCCGTTATCTCTGTTTTAGCACTTGGTGTTACACGTTACAGCGGTATGCTTGATAAACGTGAAATTCAGCAAGCGTAAACTATCTTCTGTTAAGGTTGAAACTAAAATTAATGACCTCATACCTGTTATGAGGTCATTAATTTTTAAGTGACAGTTGTAATAAGAAGTAAAAGGTGTATTTCGTAAAGCTTTAGAAGAGCTTGTTTTTAACCGATTATTTTATAAGGATAGAGCCATGACACAACGTGTAATTGAAATGCCAGATTTAGGTATGGGAACATTCCGTTTAGAGGGCGACACTGCCTATAACTCAGTAAAAATGGCGCTCGAAGTTGGGTTTCGCCATATTGATACCGCACAAATTTATGGCAACGAAGAGCAAGTAGGCCAAGCCATAAAAGATAGTAATATTCCGCGCAGTGAAATATTCTTAACTACCAAAGTGTGGAATAACAAATTAAATAAAAGTGACTTTATCCCAAGCGTTAAAAAGTCACTTGAAAAGCTACAAGTTGATTCGGTCGACTTACTGTTAATTCATTGGCCATCGCCTGCTAACGACGAGCCAATGAGTGAAAACCTTACTGAATTACTAAAAGCTAAGCAGCTTGGTTTAACTAAACACATTGGTGTATCAAACTTCACCATTGCAAATTTAAACTTGGCTCAGCAAACGCTCGACTCGCGTGAAATATTTACCAATCAGGTTGAGGTTCACCCGTACTTAACTAATACTAAATTGCGTGCATTCTGTGCTCAGCACGATATACATGTAACGGCGTATATGCCATTTGTAGTAGGTAAAGTACTTAAAGATCAAACCATTATCGACATTGCTAAAAAGCACGATGCAAGTCCAGCACAAGTTGTTCTAGCATGGGTAAACGCTAATGGCATGACGACAATTCCATCATCAACTAAGCGTAAAAACTTAGAAGATAACTTTAACGATCACGTTAAATTAGATGATGAAGACATAGCCCGTATTGATGGTCTTGATTGCGGCGACCGCCAAGCAACACCAGAATTTGCGCCGCAGTGGGATCAGTAAACTTACCTCAAACGCAAAGTTAAACTAAATATTCTAAGGTGTAGATTATCTACACCTTAACTTTTAAAAAGGAATACACATGTTAACGGTTATAGCTGCACTGTCTTGCAAGAATATTGATGCAGATGTCATGCTTACAGCACTTGAAAACTTACAAAAGTCATCGCGCCAAGAAGTAGGGTGCTTACGTTATGAATTATCGGTAAAAAGTGATGATGAACATACAGACTATGTAGTTAGCGAACAATGGGCGTCTGATGAGCACTTTGAAGCGCATAAAAACGAGCCACACTTTAAAGCGTTTGGTACGCAAGTTACTGGGCTTTTGACCAATAGTAGTATTGATGTATATAAATCAATTGGTTAAATTCTTTTTATAGTGCCTATTATTGTACGTATTAAAATACTTAGCTAAATTACATATTATAAAGTAAATACCCAAATAGGTGCTGTTAACCTACATCACCTTTTATTCTTACACCCCAACCTACGTAAATACTCAACTTCCCCAATATATCAATGAAATCTATTAGGACTCTTTTTTGTTAATGTGTAGGCGACGAAATCAAAAGAGGTTTAAATCTTTATTAAAAGTCGTTTTGGTATAACAACCCACCCAAATAAAGAACACATTTAATTTGTTGTTTACATTGAAGTTCTCTGGTGTAAATATAGAAAGATGTAATTTAAGGCATTAAGCATATATGTTCGACTTGAATAGTTTGAAAGGAAAAGTTCTTATAGCTGTTTCATCAAGTCATATTCACGAAAAAGTTCACCAGGCATGGCAAGATAAGAGTAATGAAGGTTTTTTGATTTGCTATGAAATAACCTTAGAATTTGAAGATGGCAAAACTTATTTAATTAAACCGTGTGAAGTTGACGCTATTGGTTATTACCCAAGTTTAGGATTGAGTATAGAACCTGTAGAAAGAATTGAATTATTGTACCCTTTTAATATTTCAAAACTGCCGAGCCGAATATGCGACATTGTTGAAAGTGATCATTTAGGCGAAGACGCAGTAAATCAATTTACACTAACTTTTAATGATGGAAAAAATTTTGTTATCAGACATGTTTATCCACCTATGACGATGGGAATTAGAGTAGGGTAAATCTTAGGTAGTAATTTAACTATAAGCCTGGTAGTTGTTAATAGGCTCCTTACTTCTGCATATTTTAACTAACCACTTTCTATTATGAGACGTAAGGTATACGTGACATGTTTGATGAATTCAGATATATCTTGTCAAAAATTGAAGTTAAAGAACACGTTGAATGGGGAGCATCAATTGAATTAATTGATTACGATCACAAGGATTATATTGAAGACGTATTGTGTGAAAAGTTCGGTCTTGAATATGAATTCAGTTCTAATAAAGATATTACGGGAGGATATGTTCTATACTTCTGTAAAAGTGCAACTTTTGATCAAGTCAAAAATGCAGTTGCAAAGATAAATAACTACCATGAATTACAAAGCAGAGAATTCAAGGTAGCACCGTATAAGTAATTAAGGCGAGAAGGGAGGTTAGCCGCTGGCAATTTTCGTCCTTCAGTACTCACCTATTTTAGAGCTGAGTTAATTAAACCAATAATAGAGACATGGGTATGGAAATTAATAAATCTAATCGATCTATTCTTATTTTTGTAATTCCTTTATTAACTGCGTATTTCGGATCAAAAGTTATATTTCACTTATTTTCTTTTGAGTATTTTGTGTTTACAGATACTTTTGACGTTATAAAGCTACTCATTGATATTAGTGTATTTGGAGTGTTGTTCTATATTAGTTCACTGGGCGTTGGTTATGTCATCAGAGCTAAAACTTAAGTTTTTTAATCATTAGCTGGTGAATTGCTAGCTGAAAAATCACAGCCAATAAAGCCTTAATAGCTTTAAGCTGTATCAATTTATATGGAAATAATAATGAAAAAATTAATCGCAATTATAGTGTTGTTAGGCTTTGTTTCATTTGCACAAGCAAATGATAGTTTTGTAGTGAACGCCAAATTTTATGATAATAAAAACCTAATTGGCTCACCTACTTTAGTTGTGAACTCAAATGAAGAGGCATCAGTTTCAGTTGATAATTCGTATAGTTTTGCTCTTATAGTAACGCCAATTGATGATTCTACTGTTAGTTTAGCAACTGATCTGAAGCTAGGTGGAAAGCACATGGCTCCCTCTTTAGTTGTTGAACTAGGCAAAGAAGCAAGTATCAACATTGATGGTAAAGAGATGTCAGTTTTAGTGAGCAAATCAAGCAGTTAATAAGTTAATAAGTTAAAAATTAGGAATGTAATTAATGAGAAACTCAAGAAATGAGATAGTAAAATACGGAGTATCCTTCGGTACGGCCTTAGCAATTGCTATTTCATGGAGTGCTAATGAGTCTGTGTTATGGGCTATTTTGCACGGTTTTTTATCTTGGTTTTATGTTATTTGGCATGTAATTACGCGATAAGTGTTTTCGCGGGTGCGCAGATTGATTATGTAGGCTGCGGTCAATGTTAATAGTCGAGCAATTATCATTTAAAACAATTAAGCTAAAAATATAAAAGGAATAATTAATAATGAAAGGTGCTGGTGGAAGCTCTGGTGGTATAGGGCATTTTTTTATTGGTTTAATTATGATGTGCGGTGGCTTTTATATGCTGCTAAACGCAATTTCGGTGACCTCTAATTTTGGACTAAGTTCTCGCATTTATAGTGTTAATGCTTTAGGTGGCTTTGGCGTTACAGGCGGCATGGTTATGATCCCGTTTATTTTTGGTGTGGGTCTGATTTTTTATAATTCTAAAAATATTTTAGGCTGGGTGCTATCTCTTGGCTCGTTAACCGCACTCATATTTGGCGTTATATCGAGTGTTCGATTTAGTATGCGAACTATGACATCGTTTGATTTGATTGTTATTATAATTTTAGCGTTTGGCGGCTTAGGGCTGTTTTTACGATCGCTCAAATCTATTGATACTTAAATAATTACCATGCTTTGTTTTAAATACAATTTTAATTATAGGCATTTAACATGATGTTCTAATGCTTAATCTAATACATTAATAATGTAATCCTTCCTATTTACTGCTTAACCAGTAACGTATTTTAAAGAGATTTATGTGAACAACTCAATACAGCTAAAACTAATTGCTACTCACTTATTAGCACAAAGAGAAGAAAACCCAGCGCGTTCAAACTTTCCTAAAGAGTTAGTACTAGACACGACTGACGATGCGATAGAAGTACAAAAGTTGATGATTTATTTAAATGATCAAACTGTATATGGCTGGAAGTGTATGCTGCCTTTAGATGATGGCTCAATTATATTAGCGCCTCTTTTACATGCACCTATAAAACAAGCTGAAAATTGCCCACTGTATACAACAAATAACAAAGCGCTGATAGAACCAGAAATTGCATTTATTTTACAAAGCGATTTACCAAGTAATAAAACCTATACAAATGAAGACGTAGATACTGCATTTGCCAGCGCCCATTTAGCACTTGAGCTTATTCAAAAAAGGTTTGATGAAGACACTCCAAGCACACACATTGAAAAGCTGGCTGATGGCCTATCTAATCAAGGTGTGTATTTAGGCCCACAAATAGATAAAGCCAAAGCGTATAACGCAAGTACTGTAAATATTAACGTTAAGCAAACTGAGCTGGAGTTAAACTTGGCGGGTGTGCACCCTGCAGAACTTGCGCAGCTTCCACTTTATTGGGCGGTTAATTACTTATCAGCAAAGGGAATTAACTTAAAAGCAGGGCAAGTTTTTATAACAGGCTCTTATTGTGGTGTTGTTGAGCTTAATAGTGATCACTTAACCACGATTAGCTACGAAGGTTTAGGTGCTTTTAGCACCACGTTTATATCAAAGTAAATTTAGCGTTACTTAATAGATAAATCATATTTTAAAATAAGCGCATCTATGTAACGGGTGCGCAAAGTGTGTTGTTTTTCATGATCGGCGCCATGCCCTAATGCTTTATTTAAAAGCTTCATGGCGGGGTGCAGTAGCGCTCTTTCTTCTTGGTTTAAGCTCGCTTTACTGCGCAGTTCTGTAATGTCGTCAACTAATAGCCTGCCAATATCTACCGAGACTATTTCGTCTATTAAACCATTCTGAGTAAGTACACCGTACTTACTGCATAAAAACTGTTGCCAAACTTGCTGTAAGTGCTCGTCTATTTCACAGCCAAATAGCTCTTCGCTAAACGTAAATCCTTGCTGAGCGAGCTTAGTTAGGCTTGCAGTATATTGCTGTGCAAAATAATTAAAAGCGTGGCTTGATGATTCTATTTTTTGTTTTAAAAGACCCTGCCCCCAATTAACACAGCCGCGCGGGTAATAGTCGTCATACTCTTCGCATTCATATAAGCCTGAATATGAGCTGCAGCTAAGTTGGCTTTTAATACAGTAACTTGGTTTTGGGAAAACACTTCGCTCTTGCCAAGCTAAAAGTGTATCTGCATCTATATTTAATGCTTGGCACAGTTCATCGGTGTTATAAAAATGAGTTGCTAAGTAGTCAGATAAACGCATAAAGCCTCTGGTATCGTTAAAAATAAAATACTGTTTATATATACAGTTATTCATTTTGTATTACCAAACTTAATAATACAAGAGATTTTATAATTAAATGTAGGCTTACACCTCCAAAAGTACCGGCAATTATGTTACAAATAGCGCAAGTTTTATAAATAATGATTTTTTATGCGCACCCTAGACCAAATTAAACAAGCAAGCCTTATTACAGCTATTAAAACGCCATACTTAGCAAACGGTGAAATAGACCTAGCAAAGTACGATGAACTCGTAGAAATACAAATTGCAGCAGGCGTTGACGGCATTGTAGTTGGTGGCACAACAGGCGAAGGCCAGTTAATGAACTGGGAAGAGCATTTAATGCTTATAGCGCACAGTGCAAACAAGTATGGTGACAAACTGGTTATTGTTGGTAATACCGGTAGTAACAACACCCGTGAAGCGATTAAAGCAACTAAATATGGCTTTGCCAGCGGTATGGATGCAGCACTGCAAATTAACCCGTACTACGGGCGTACGTCAATTGCGGGTGTTAAAGAGCACTTTAAGCGTGTGTTAGATATTGGACCTGCCTTTATTTACAACGTAGCAGGGCGCACAGGTCAAGACCTAACACCTGATATTATTGAGCCACTGGCACAGCACGAGCATTTTATTGGTGTTAAAGAGTGTGGCGGCAATGAACGCATAGCCCATTATGAGCAGCAAGGTATTGCATGTTGGTCGGGTAACGATGACGAAAGCCATGATGCGCGCCACACACATAAAGCGCACGGTGTTATTTCGGTTACATCTAACCTTATTCCTGGTTTGTTCCGTCAGTTAATGGATACTAAAAATGATGAGTTAAATACCTCATTACAACCATTAATGAACTGGTTGTTCTGCGAGCCAAATCCGATTGCTATTAATACCGCCATGATGATGACAGGTGCAGTAAACCCCGTATTTAGATTACCGTACTTACCGCTTAGTGATGAGCAGCAAGCTCAAGGCGAAGTGTTAATTAATGAGTTAAATAATAACGATGTTGTTGGCGGTACAGCTAAGTGTTTAAAGCAGAATGATATAGCTCTACTTTCATAGTAATATGAGCAGGCACTGAACAACTCGTTAGTTCAGTGCTTTTTGTTAATGATTATTTACTTCTATTGCTAAAATCGGTAAAATTCCCTCCCTTATATCTTATAAAATATGCAGAGCTGTGAAATTTGTTGTTGAAGAACTCGCTATATGGATAAAGCCCGAACAGCGACAAATAAAAGAGAGTAATTGGTTTGATTCCTCTGTATTAAATCTTAGTTGGGTGCCTGCTATGCAGCGACGCCGAATGACTTCCTTTATCAAAATGGCCCTCTTTAGTGCTCATCAAGTAAGTACTCAAGGTAACTACGTTAATTTACCGAGTGTTTTCTCTTCTCGCCACGGGGATTTTCACAAAACGTCCAACTTACTTGTTGATGTAGTTAATGATCAGCCACTGTCGCCCACTGGTTTTGGGTTAAGTGTGCATAATGCCGCATCGGGACTTTTTGGGATAATACAGGGTAATACAAGTGCTACAAATGCTATTGCTGCAGGAGCCGAAAGCTTTATTTATGCATTAATAGATGGCTTTGTAAGACTTGCTGATAACGATCAGCAACACATGTTAATAGTTCATACGGATGAGACTCTCCCCGATATTTACGCTCAGTATGCCGATGAACAGCAAATAGCACACTCAATTGGCTTAATAATTAGAGCGCCGCAAAAAGGCGAACCGCATTTTAGTTTAAACAAAGTATTTAACTCGGGCGTGGGGGAAAGCGACTTACCAATGAGTATTCAATGCGCTAAAGCTTTGCATGAGCGCAGCAATACATTACTTGTTCATAATACGCTTGAGCACGATTGGCAGCTTACATACCATGCTTAAAAATGCACAAAGGTTATGTGGATTGGTTTGGCGGATTATTGCTACTGCATTTTGCTTCTCAGTTTTTGGGATTGGTGGTTTAGTATTAGCTTTTATTATTTTTCCTGCTCAGCGCGTATTTCAAAGTGACTCAGTTAAGCAAAAAATCAAGGCTCGAAAAACAGTACATTACAGCTTTAAGTTATTTGTTGGTTTAATGCATTTAACGGGCGTTATTCGATTTCATGTTGAAGATAAAGCAAAAATTGAAGGCTTAAAAGGGCAGCTACTATTGGCAAACCATCCTTCTTTGATTGATGTTGTTGTTTTAATTTCGGTAGTAAAAAATGCTGATTGCGTAGTAAAGGCGCATTTATTTAAAAATCCTTTTATGCGCGGCGTTATTAAAAGCACCGGCTACATAAGTAATGACGATCCACAGGAGCTATTACGAGAGTGTGAGCGCAGTTTGCAAAAGGGTAATAACTTAATTGTATTTCCTGAAGGTACACGGACAGAGCCTCACAAAACATTAAAGTTTAAGCGGGGCGCTGCAAATATTGCAATTAGATGTCATGCGCCCATTACTACTTTTTTAATTAAAATGAAACCAAACACTTTAACCAAAGGTACACCTTGGTATAAGGTCGCGCCATATCAAGCGCATTTTACAATGAGGCTCGCAAGCCAGCAGTTTAATTGTGCAGCGTACGACAACGATATGCCTGCGATGCAATCACGCCAATTGACTAAAGATTTACAACATTACTTTACACAAGAGCTAAAAAATATATGAGCGAATTAAAAGAACAAATAAAACAACTGATTATCTCAAGCCTTGATCTTGAAGACATGACCACTGCTGACATTCAAGATGATGACGCTTTATTTGTAGATGGCCTAGGGCTAGACAGCATAGATGCATTAGAGCTTGGCCTTGCGATAAAAAAACAATTTGATGTGAAAATAGATGCAAACTCAGAGCAAACTAAAGCGCACTTTGCCTCAGTTAATTCTTTAGCAAAATTTATTGAACAAGCACGTTCTTAATATATAAAAGTAGGAAGAAAGATGAAAACCGCTGCTGAAATTTATGATGTATTACACGGCATTTTAGAGAACGAATTTGAAATAGACCCAGAAGATATTAGCTTAGAGGCTAACCTGTACCAAGATCTTGATTTAGACAGCATTGATGCAGTTGACTTAGTTGTGAAATTAAGAGAAATCACAGGTAAAAAAATTGAGCCAGATGCCTTTAAGCTCGTGCGCACAGTGCAAGACATAGTTACCGAAATAGAAAAGTTAGTTAACTAATACTATGTTAAAAGCAGTTTTAACAACGTTAATTATGATTTGTTTGGCTTGCTACCCTCTTATTGTGTATGTAGGCCTTACGCGTTTTAATAGTCAGTTAATTACAGTATTACTGCTATTTATACTCGGGCTTAGACTTTGGTTAAGTAGAGCCTTATTTGATAAAATGCCGTGGTTAAAGCCCGCTACATTTTTAGCAGCCATTACTATTGTGATTTCCAAGGTAATGGATAGCGACTTAGGGCTGCGCTTGTACCCCGTAATCATTAATTTAGTTATGTTAATTGTGTTTGCGTATTCTTTGTATAAAGGGCCTTCTATTATTGAAACTTTTGCGCGTATCACTGAGCCGTCACTTGATGAAAACGGTGTAATTTATACAAAAAAAGTAACGCTAGTGTGGTGTGTGTTTTTTGTATTAAATGGTGGTATTGCTCTATACACCAGTATTTTTAGTAGCCTAGAAGCCTGGGCTTTTTATAATGGTTTTATTGCTTACTTAGCTATGGGCACATTGTTTGCCATAGAGTGGCTAGTCAGACAAAAAGTAAAAAGGAACGCCGGTGTTTAATGCTTTTCAAAGTAATGCGATAAGAACTTGCTTTAATCATACTGATAATGATATTTCGGAGCGTCAGTTTGTTAGTGATATAAACGAAGTTTTAGCTAAACTATCAACGTTAAACGCTAAATCATCAGTTGTTTTATACACCACAGACACTTACAAATTTGCCGTGTACTTATTTGCTTTGGCACTACACGGAAACACAGTGATTCTGCCGCCTAATGGGCAACCTGCAACGTTAAACTCCTTGCTTAAACAAACACCTTTTTTTATTGGTGAGTCTGAATTAGTAGCCGATTTAGAGGCTGATTTTTTAGATATAGGCACCCTAGTCAATCAACCTCACTTTGTATCTATTGAAACAATTAAATGGCCTCAAGAAGGCACAATTGTTTTTTACACGTCGGGCTCGTCGGGTAAAGCCAAGCCAATTGTAAAAACGTGGCAGGTAATAAATAAAGAATTAAGTACATTAATTAATAGCTATGCACTGATTGATAATCCTATTTTTATAGCGAGTGTTTCGCATCAGCACATATACGGCTTATTGTTTAGATTATTGTGGCCATTGCGCGCAGGAAAGGTTGTTAATACAGAACTACTGCACTACCCAGAACATGTAGCTAAAAAGCTCAAGTTATTTAAAAAAGTAGTCTTTGTTTCAAGCCCTGCGCAGTTAAAGCGGTTATGTATTGATAATGTTTTAGTGGATGATAAGTCTCATTTACAATGGATTTTTTCATCAGGTGGACCGCTATTAAACGAAGATGCTGTATCGTTGTTTACGCAATTAAATAAACCAGTCACACAAGTTTTTGGTAGTACCGAAACTGGTGGTATTGCATATCGACAAGTTACTTCACTTGAAAAGGTTAGCCTTTGGCAGCCATTCTCGGGTATTAAGGTACGGGCTTTGGACGATCAGCGTTTAATTTTAAACTCGCCGCTTGTTCGCGATAAAAATTATCCTTTAGATGATAGAGGCGAAGTGCTTAAAAATGGTCAATTTAGATTACTAGGCCGATTCGATCGAATTATAAAGTTAGAAGAAAAACGATTAAGTTTAGATGAGCTAGAACAACATTTGTGTACTAGTGAGTGGGTAAGTGAAGCTAAAGTAATCGCCTTGCCTGGTGAGCGATTAATTGTAGGCGCCATAGTTGTACTTACACCTAAAGGGCAGGTGTTTTTTAATGGTGACGGTAAGTTAGCCACAAATAACTTATTAAAGGCGCATGCATTAGCGCGCTTTGAGCGAATTTGTATCCCTAAAAAGTGGCGTTTTGTCGATCAATTACCATACAACTCACAGGCAAAGTTAAATTTAAAAGCATTGGAGAGTCTTTTTGCAAAAGTTGATTAAAACACAGCCTGATTTACTGTCTTGTGAAAAAGCAAAGCAAAAGTATAAATTAAGCTTACTAGTTCCTCATGATTTAGATTATTTCAAAGGACACTTTACAGATGGCCCAATACTCGCAGGTGTTGTGCAATTAGACTGGGCTGTGGCTGCAATTTGTAAATATTATAGTGTTGAGCAACCTGTTAAAAATGTTGAAGTGTTAAAGTTCCAGGTAGTGATTACCCCAGGTATAACAATCGAATTATTGCTTGAGCAAAAAGCAGAGAATAAATATACCTTTTCATATAATTCAAATAAAGGGCAGCATGCATCTGGCCGTGTTGTTTTTGATAGCCCGATAAATGAATAACTTTTGTATTGTTATCCCTAATTATAATCATATTACGGTTATTGATGATGTACTGAGCCAATTATCGCCATTTAATCTTCCTATTATTATGGTTGATGACGCAAGCAACGCCGAAGCTAAAAATGTGTTTAGTAACCTCAATGCAAAATACGCGCAGTTGATTGTAGTTACCCACGACGATAACCAAGGCAAAGGCGGCGCGGTACAAACAGGTTTAAGGCATGCACATAAGCTAGGATTTTCACATGCGATACAGGTTGATGCAGATGGGCAACATGACTTATCTGACATTAAAAAACTAATAGCACTTTCAAACACTCAGCCTAAAGCGCTGATTAGCTGCTGCCCAATATATGACGATTCAGTGCCTAAGCACCGTTATTTAGCACGTTACTTAACTCATGTATGGGTATGGATTGAGACGTTAAGTTTTACAATTGTAGATTCGATGTGTGGCTTTAGAGTGTATCCGCTTGAGCAAAGTACAAAGCTAATTGATGAGGTATCGCTTGGCAAACGTATGGATTTTGACCCCGAAATTTTAGTGCGTTTATATTGGCGCAACGTGTCTTTTGTATTTTTACCTAGCCAAGTAATTTACCCCGAAAATGGGCTTTCTCATTTTCAGCCATTACACGATAACGTGCGTATTTCGTGGTTGCACACTCGCTTATTTTTTGGAATGTTGATTCGCTCTCCGGTGTTAATTTGGCATAAATTAAAGAGGCGTTATGGCAGCTAAGCACTGGTCTAAAATGCAAGAGCGCGGTAATTTTTTAGGTATTCAAATATTGTTATTTGCTCATAAATTACTGGGTAGAAAAGGGCTGTGGATTGTTTTGTTTCCTGTCGTTTTTTATCTTTTTTTAACAGGAAAAGTAGCGCGTGTAGCTTCTAAAGCGTTTTTAAAGCAAGTTAATGTTTACCAAGGCAGGAAGCAACCTGTTACGTTTAAAATGCAATTAACGCACTTTTGTAGTTTTGCAGATAGCGCATTAGATAAAATTGATGCTTGGCTTGGGCGAATAACCCAACGTGATATTAAATACACTAATGAGCATTTATTTGCTGAGCTAGATGAGCAAAACCAAGGGGCTATTTTTATAGGTTCTCACTTGGGTAATTTAGAGGTGTGCAGAGCACTTAGCCAACACCGCAGTAGCAAAAAAATAAATGTACTGGTGTTTACCCATCATGCTGTTGAATTTAATAAAATGCTTAAAAAGATTAACCCAAATGTGTCGGTTAATTTAATACAAGTGACTGATATGGGACCTGACTTAGCTATTTTACTGAAAGAAAAAGTAGAACAAGGAGAAATAATCGTTATTGTTGGCGACAGAACAAGCACAACAACGGCTTCTCGGTCGGTACAGGTACCATTTTTAGGCAAAAAAGCCCCATTTTCACAGGGGCCTTTTATATTAGCCGCGCTGCTTGATTGCCCTGTTTACTTTTTGTTTTGTTTAAAAGATAAAAAAAGCAAAAAGTATCAAGTGATATTTGAACATTACAGCCAATCATTAAAAATGCCTCGACGAGAGCGACAGCAGGCGCTAACACTTATTATTACTGACTATGCACAGCGTTTGAGTTATTACGCAGCTTTATATCCTTATCAGTGGTTTAATTTTTACGATTTTTGGAAAAGTGATCAGCAGGTAGTGCGCGATCAATCAATGGAGAGCAAGTGTGACTGAACAAAATATACAGCTTTTTGGCAATCAGCGATTATCAATTGAAGATATTGTTCGAGTTGCCTTTAATGAAACACAAGTGCAATTAAATAGCTGTGAAACTTTTAGCGGTAAAATTAATAGCGCTTTGCGTTTTTTAGACACACTTTTAAAAGAAGATGGCGTAATTTACGGCGTTACAACTGGTTACGGTGATTCTGTAACGGTGGCTGTACCCCTTGATTTAGTTGATGAACTACCTCTGCATTTAACTCGTTTTCATGGCTGTGGACTCGGGGATGTATTTAATAAAGTGCAAGGGCGTGCAATTTTAGCGACCCGTTTAACATCACTTTCACAGGGCTACTCTGGTATTAGCTGGGAAATGCTGCACCTACTTAAAGATTACTTAAATAACGATATAGTGCCTGTGATCCCACAAGAAGGGTCAGTAGGTGCCAGTGGCGATTTAACACCGTTATCTTACGTTGCAGGTGCGATGGTAGGCGAGCGTGATGTGTTTTACAAAGACCAAGTACGTAACAGTGCAGAAGTTATGAAAGAAGTTGGCTTAGAACCACTAACACTAAGGCCAAAAGAAGGTCTTGCCGTTATGAATGGCACAGCGGTAATGACTGCATTAGCGTGTTTAGCGTTTGATAGGGCTAATTACTTAGCTAAACTGGCAAGCCGTATTACTGCATTATCAAGCTTAGCGCTTAAAGGAAATAGCCATCATTTTGATGAGATATTATTTTCAGTTAAGCCACATCCTGGGCAGCAACAAATTGCACGTTGGATAAGAGAAGATTTAAACCATCACGATCACCCTCGTAATGCAGACAGACTTCAAGATAGGTATTCAATCCGTTGTGCACCCCATGTTATTGGTGTGCTGCAAGACAGTCTGCCGTTTTTTAGGCACATGATAGAAAACGAGCTTAACTCAGCAAACGATAACCCAATAATTGACGGCCAAGGTGAGCATGTTTTGCACGGCGGGCATTTTTACGGAGGCCACATTGCAATGGCAATGGATAGCATGAAAACAGCCGTTGCAAATCTTGCTGATTTAGCCGACAGACAAATCGCGTCTTTGGTTGATACTAAGTACAACAATGGGCTACCTTCAAACTTGTCTGATAGTGCACCAGAGCGCCGTTATATTAATCATGGCTTTAAGGCTGTTCAAATTGGCTGTAGTGCTTACACTGCTGAAGCATTAAAGCTAACCATGCCGGCCAGTGTTTTTTCTCGCTCTACAGAGTGCCATAATCAAGATAAAGTGAGTATGGGGACTATTGCGTCTCGCGATTGTTTACGAATTTTACAACTAACAGAACAAGTGTTAGCAAGTACGTTATTAGCCAGTATTCAAGGTGTTAGATTACGTATTAAGCAAGGCGATCTTGAGTTTTCAACTTTAACGCAAGATATGCAAAACATGTATACCGATATAACTGATTACTTTGAAAACCTCACTGAAGATAGACCAATGGAAGCCGTGCTAAGGCAAACAATAGGGTATATTCAAACTAAACGTTGGGCGTTGTATGAATAGTAAAGGTGCATTATTAACGCATGTGGTAGAAATCGAAATTCCATTTCATGACTGCGACCCAATGAATGTTGTATGGCATGGTAACTACCCACGTTACTTAGAAGTAGCGCGCTGCGAGTTACTGCGTTTATTTGATTATGATTACCCACAAATGCATGAATCGGGCTACGCGTGGCCTATTGTTGATATGCAAATTAAGTATGTCGCCTCAGCGGTATTTACTCAAAAAATCAAAGTAGTGGCTTACTTAAAAGAATACGAGAATAGACTACGGATTGATTACGTAATCACTGACTCGCTAACTAACAAGCGCCTTACTAAAGCCTCAACCACACAAGTTGCAATTGAGGTTAGCTCTAAAGAAATGCAATTTGAATCGCCCGCTATTTTATTTAATAAATTAAAAGCGGTTTTGAATTAAATTTTGATTTTATAGGCGATTTAGATGAATTTATTAAAATGTTTTACATTGAGTGTAGCCATTAGCTTTTTACTGTTTTGCTCTGTAGTAAATGCAGCACCAATTAAAGGTGAGTTTAAGCAATATAAGCAATTTAATGGATTTGCTAAACCTTTTATTTCGTCGGGTGTTTTTTCGTTGATTGATGAAAAGCTCATTTGGCAAGTGAAAATGCCTGTTGAGAGCATGCTCATAATAGAAAACGGCAAAGTGCTTGCACAAAATGCTAATGGTGAGTTAATACCACAACCCGGTAGCGAGCAATTTGTAGGATTACTGAGTGACTTACTCAGCGTAAATATGAGTGCGCTGGAAACTCGTTTTGATATTGCTAAAATGCAAGGTAGCTGCACACAGTTAACACCAAAAGAAACGATGTTACAGCAATTATTTAGTGATTTTATTTTATGTGAAGCTGCTAAGCAAGTGAGCAGTATTGTACTAAATGAGCACTCAGGAAATAAAACAAAAATTGAGTTTACTTATCCCAAATAAAATTATGTTTTTAAATAATGCAGTGGTTAATTAAGGGAATAGTGCAGTGACAAAACGAATTACCGTTATTGTTGGGTGGTTTAGCAGTTTAATTTTACTTTTTGCTGCTGCTTTTTGGTTGTCTAAACCAACGTTTAGCGCCGATATGTTTAGCTTATTGCCAAAGTCGCACTCCCAAATTGCACATGCGGAAGGTGTCTTTTTTCAGCAAAATGCTAACCGTATTATGTTCTCATTTGCAGGAAATAATAAAAATAAAGCATTTGATGATTTCCAAAAATGGCTTGACGTTAATGCAATTAAAAGCACATTTAACTTTCCGTCCGTTAACGATTTAGCGCAAACATTCTCACCTTTCAAACATGCGTTATTAAGTGATACTTACAAGCAAATATTAAGCGAAAAAACAACGTTTGAACATTATTACCTTGAGCAATTAAATCAGTTAGGCAACCCATTTGTAAGTGCTACCTTAAGCAAAGATACAAGTTTGAGCTTAGCGGCATTTATAGAAGATAACTTAAGACAAAGCCAATTGTTTACGCTTGAACAAGGTCGTTTAACTCGACGTTTAAAAGGCATTGAATACCGTGTTATTTTGGCAAATTTAGCGCCTGAATATTTAGGGGTTAATAAATCAATTGATTTAGCAGATACAATAATTAAACAGATCAATATCCTTAATAAAACCTACCCTGATTTAAGCATTACTTACTCTGGTGTGCTATTTCATACGGCTGAAAATGCTAAACAAGCTAAATACGAGATGAGCCTGTTTGGTGGCATTAGCTTATTAGCCCTTATTGTTATGGTATTTTGGGTGTTTAGGCGTTTAAACAGTATTTTATTGGCAAGCTTTACCGTACTAAGTGCACTTATTGGCGGCGCTATCGCTATGGTGTTGCTGTTTAATACTATTCATTTATTAACGCTTGTTTTTGCAGTTACCTTGATTGGTATTGCCATTGATTATGCATTTCATGGTATGACAGACTTAGCCAAAAAAGAGCATGAAAAAGGCTACAGCAGAGGGACACAATCTGCGCTTTTACTATCTCTTATTACTACTACGCTGGGTTATTTCTGCTTACTAGGTGCGCCACTAACGTTATTATCTCAAGTCGGTGTGTTTGTTGTTGCGGGTTTGGTGAGTGCTTGGCTATTTACAGTTTTAGTTTTGCCATTGTGGCAATCTACACTCACGTTATCGCCTCCGAGTTTATTGATGAGTCAAAAGCTCATTCAGGTTTTTTTACACTGCAATAGTTTAAAAAAGCCAATACTAATTACGTTATTAGCCCTTATAAGTGCGTTATTTTTAATAAAACCTATTAGCTTTAATGATGATGTAAAGCTATTAAACGCGAGCCCCGAGCATCTAATGCTAAACGAAAAAAAGCATTTGTTATTACTTGGGCAATGGGATAGCCAAATTGTTTTTATGTTTGCAGATAGCGACGAAGCGCTATTACAAAAGCAAGAACAATTTTTAAAACGCTTAACGCAACTAAACCCTAATTTTAAACATAATAGCATTAGCCATTGGTTGCCTAGTTTACAAAAACAGAGGCACAACCAAGTCTTGTTTGAACAGGCTAAAAACGAAGGGACTTTGGATATTGCAGAGCGCGTTACGGGGCAAGCGTTAGCAAGCACAAAAGCACCGTTATTAACTTATAAAACACTCGCCACGAGTACATTTAAACCATTACTGCTTTCTCAAATGGTTGTTGAGCAAGAACAATCGATAACGTGGGTGTCTATTTCGGGTATTTCAGCTGATCAACTAATTAATGAGGTTGAAAAAAACAATGGAATTTACCTTTATAATAAACCTAAACAAATTAGTGCTTTATTAAGTGACTACCGAGAGTATCTACTATTAAGCCTAGTGCTTGCGGGTTTTATTAGTTGGCTGCTTTTTAGTTGGCGATTTACGATTAGGATAGCGCTTCTGCAAGTAACCATTTTATCTGTTGTGGTGTTGGGCATGCTTTGGATATGTAACGCGATTCAAGGTAGTTTGTCGTTATTTAATTTACTCGGTGCGTTACTTGTTATTGCTTTAGCAATTGATTACCTCGTTTTTTATCAAATAAATAAGTTAGAGCCCAAAAATGTACTGGCGATTAGTTTATCTGCAGCGTCATCAATGTGGGTATTTGGCATGCTGAGTGCATCTGATACACCCGCTATTTTTAGCTTTGGGCTGAGTGTAATGGTAGGGATTTTAGCTATTTACTTTTTATCACCACTGAGTGTTGTAAAACCTCAAAAGGAACAATAATTTGAATAACCTTGAGCAGTACGATGTTGTTGTTATTGGCGCTGGGCCTTCGGGTGCATTGGCTAGTAGCCTTTTAGTACAAAAGGGATGGCGGGTGCTGGTACTTGAACAGCAGGCGTTTCCACGTTTTTCAATTGGTGAAAGCTTACTGCCGCAATGTATGGCGTTCTTAGAAGAGGCGGGCTTAATCGATATACTGCATGACAATGCAGCGACTTTAGGTTTTCAGTTTAAAGATGGCGCTGCTTTTCATCGGGCAGGGCAAAATACGACTATAAACTTTACCGAAAAATTTACTAAAGGCCCAGGCACTACGTATCAAGTGAAAAGAGCTGACTTTGACAAATTATTAGCAGACAAAGTACAAGGACAAGGCGTAGAGATCAGATATAAGCACACCGTGGTTGACTACTGTGATGAGCCAAATGGTGCATCATTAGTGGTACACAATGAGCAGCAACAAGCTTACCGCGTTAATGCCCGATTTGTATTGGACGCAAGTGGCTTTGGGCGTGTATTACCAAAATTGTTAGATTTAGAACTTCCCTCTAGCTTTCCTGTTCGCAGCGCTTATTTTAGTCATTTTAAAGACAATATTAGTGATTCAAGCTTCGATCGTAATAAAATTTTGATTACCGTGCACCCTCAATATTCTGATGTGTGGTATTGGCTTATTCCCTTTAGTGATGGTACTGCGAGTATTGGGGTGGTGGCGCAGTCAGAGCGTTTTAATAACGACGAATCTAGCGATTTACTAAATCAATTTATAGAGCAAGATCCTTATTTAAAAACACTGTTAGCACAACGAGAGTTATTAACTCCAGCAAAAAATATTAAAGGCTACTCGGCAAATGTGAGTAAGTTATATGGTAAGCACTTTGCTTTATTAGGTAATGCGGGGGAATTTTTAGATCCGGTATTTTCATCAGGTGTAACAATTGCACTTAAATCTGCAAATTTAGTTGCTCCACTTGTTGATTGCTATTTAAAAAACGAAGTCGTCGATTTTGACACTCACTACGCACAGCCATTACAAGCTGGAGTTGATTGTTTTAGAACATTTGTAACAGGATGGTACGATACGCGTTTTCAGGATGTAATATTTTACTCTGAGCAAAATACTCAGGTACGAGAAATGATTAGTGCTATTTTAGCGGGCTACGCATGGGATACAAATAACCCATTTGTTGCACAAAGTGAACGCCGTTTAAATGTCTTGGCTCAGTTATGTCAAAATTAATTAAGTATGCGGTGTGTAGTGTATTCATATTTGCTGTATTGAGCGCCTGTACGAGTTTTACAGCATCTAAAAATAGAGTGTATCTATCACCTAATATTCAATTAAATATTAATAGCGTGCCAGCACAAATGTTTGATAAGTCTTGGCAGCATGTTTTGTATATTACAAATCAGCAAAAAACACATACTGTATTTGCCCAATTAGCTATAAATGACAAAGGTGCAATTAAGTTATTGTTAATGACGGTACAAGGCTTTCCAATTATGGAGCTTGAAAAACCTTTAAATGGCCCGGTAAAAACACGAAATATGCTGGCGGTAGAAGGGATAGACCCTCATTATATCTTGGCGGATATTGCATTAGTACATTGGCCAGTAGCATTTTTACAAAAGCAGTTAGAGGGTGCTTTAATAGAGCAGGTTGGCTCTAATCGGGAAGTATTTAACGATGAGGGTACATTTATCACCATTGACTATAGTGGTGAGTCGACAACGTTGAACAATATTTTACATCAGTATCAAATAACATTTAAAAAGGTAGAACAGTGACATATTGGCTGAATGATTTAGGCATTGTGAGCGCGATGGGCATAGGCCAAGATGCAACCACAACAAGCTTAAATAAATATAACCCTGCAACTCCTTTATTAACTTTAAATAAAAGTTTAAGTGCTGAGCAAACTCCGCTTTATGTTGGGCAAGTTCAGTCTATTGCTTTATCAAATAATAAACGTATCAATACATTTATCGATCTAGCTTTAGAGCAGATTAAGCCAACCTTAGATAAACTTTCTCATATTGATAAGTCGCGTATCGCAATTGTAATGGGTACTAGTACATCAGGTATTCATGATGGTGAAAGAGCGCGTAAAAGCTATGAAAGTACAAAACTCTGGCCTGATGACTTTAGTTACAGTGATCAAGAGTTAGCTACACCCGCTCATTACATTGCACATAAAATAGGGGCTCTAGGGCCTTGTTACAGTATTTCTACTGCGTGCACGTCGAGTAGCAAAGCGTTAATTAGCGCCCGAGCTTTGCTAAATGCTGATTTAGCCGATGTGGTAATTTGTGGTGGTGCGGATAGTTTGTGCCAATTAACAATTAATGGCTTTGATTCGCTCGCTTCATTAAGCTTGGGTTTATGCCAGCCTTTTTCTAGCACCAGAGACGGCATTAATATTGGTGAAGGGGCCGCTTTATTTGTAATGACTAAAAATATGCCAATAACAAATAACGGCGTTATGTTACTAGGCAGTGGCGAAAGCTCAGATGCGCATCATATGTCAGCCCCCGATCCTAATGGGGTGGGCGCCCAAGCCTCAATGGAAAAAGCACTAAAAAGTGCAAAGTTATCCTGTGGTGATATTGATTATATTAACGCTCACGGTACGGCTACTGTAAAAAATGACGAAATGGAAGCACTTGCAATTAATCGCGTGTTTGGCAACAATACCCCGCTTAGCTCTAGTAAGCATTTAACAGGGCATACCCTTGGTGCTGCAGGCGCTATTGAAGCCGGTATATGTTGGTTATTATTAAAAGACAGCGGCCAACATATGCTGCCATATAACATGATTAAAGAAGGCAGTGATTTGGCTGATATAAAAATAATAAAACAAGCGTTTAAGCCCGCTCTTAAATACTGTTTATCTAATTCATTTGCGTTTGGCGGTAATAATGCCAGCTTAATATTGGGAGTTAACGTTGACTAATTACCTTATAGAGCAAGTAGTCCCGCATGATGCGCCAATGATTTTAATAGATAGCCTTTTGACATACAGCGAAGATGAAGCTCAGTGCGGCGTTACTATAACTGAGCAAAGCCCTTTTTTTAGTCCTGCGATTAATGGCGTACCTAGCTATATTGGTGTTGAGTACATGGCGCAGTCTATTGCCGCTTATGCTGGTGCGTTGGCGAATGATGAAAATAAACCTGTAAAAATTGGTTTTTTGATTGGCACGCGAAAATATCAAACTTATCAACCGGGTTTTAAAAGCGGCAGTAAGTTGACTATTGAAGTGAAAAAACTATATCAAGAAGAGTCAGGTTTAAGTGTATTTGAATGCCAAATACTCGCGTGTGAAACTCTACTTTGCCAAGCAAAAATTAATGTATTTCAGCCTGAAAACCCGTTGGAATTTATAAG
This sequence comes from Pseudoalteromonas sp. AS71, assembly GCF_038900275.1. NCBI lineage: Bacteria > Pseudomonadati > Pseudomonadota > Gammaproteobacteria > Alteromonadales > Pseudoalteromonadaceae > Pseudoalteromonas > Pseudoalteromonas sp. AS71. Next base: position 40,663 of record NZ_JBBMQZ010000002.1, read on the forward strand.
AGAAAATTAATGACAAAAAGAATTTTAGTTACGGGTTCAAGCCGTGGCATTGGTAAAGCTATTGCGTTAAAACTTGCTGAGCAAGGGTTTGATATTACAGTACATTGCAGAGCAGGTGTTGAGCAAGCTCAAGCAACATGCGATGAAATTAATGCATTAGGTAGAGCCACCAGTTTATTACAATTTGATGTATGTGACAGAGAGCAGGCCAAAACACAAATAATAGAAGATATAGCTCAGCATGGCGCTTATTACGGCGTGGTGTGTAATGCAGGTATTACTAACGATATGGCATTTCCTGCTATGCAAGGGGAAGACTGGGATTGTGTAATACGTACAGGCCTTGATGGGTTTTATAATGTAGTACACCCAACTGTAATGCCTATGGTACAAAGCCGTAAAGGTGGGCGCATAATTACAATGTCGTCTGTATCGGGTATTGCAGGTAACCGAGGGCAAGTAAATTATAGTGCAGCAAAAGCCGGTATTATTGGGGCCACTAAAGCACTTGCATTAGAATTGGCAAAACGCAAAATTACGGTTAATTGTGTGGCACCTGGTTTAATAGAAACCGCGATGACTGATGAATTACCTATTGATGAAATGATGAAAATGATACCCCTTAAGCGAATGGGGAGCGTTAAAGAAGTCGCAGGCACAGTCGCTTTTTTAATGTCTGATGATGCAGCTTACATAACACGCCAAGTGATTTCGGTTAATGGTGGCATGGTTTGATTAAACGCGTTGTTGTAACAGGCATGTCTGTGGTCACTGCATTGGGCGATGATTGGTCTGAATTCAAACAAGCCTTAATTAAAGGCGAAAATGCTGTTGTTACTATGCCAGAGTGGGATATAGCCGACGATCTCAATACTCGTTTAGCCGCGCCAGTTAAACACTTTGAGCGACCAAGTCATTATAAACGTAAACAAATCCGTTCAATGGGGCGAGTGTCACTTATGTCAACTCGTGCTACTGAGTGCGCACTTGAACAAGCCAAACTACTCGAGCACGACAGTCTAACAGATGGCTCTACGGGCATAGCATATGGCTCATCTACTGGCTCTACTGCGCCATTACTCGCCTTTGCAAATATGATGGAAACGGGGTCGATGTCAGGTGTAACAGCAACGAGTTACATTAAAATGATGGCGCATACTGCCCCTGTAAATGTGGGTGTGTTTTTTGGTTTAAAAGGGCGTGTTATAACAACAAGCTCTGCTTGTACATCGGGATCTCAAGGAATAGGCTACGCCTATGAAGCGATTAAGTTTGGCCGACAAAAAATAATGGTGGCTGGTGGAGCTGAAGAGTTATGTATTACTGAAGCCGCCGTATTTGATACGCTTTATGCAACATCGACACAAAATCAAACACCAAAAAAAACACCAAGACCTTTTGATAAAAATCGCGATGGCTTAGTGATAGGCGAAGGCGCGGGTACACTTATTTTAGAAGAATACGAACATGCAAAAGCGCGCGGAGCAACAATATTAGCTGAGGTGGTTGGTTTTGGTTGTAATTCTGATGGGCAGCACGTTACTCAACCAACATCAAAAACAATGCAACTAGCGATAGAAATGGCACTGCAAGATGCCAATCTAGAATCAGAAAAAATTGGTTACGTTAATGCGCATGGTACATCAACAGATAAAGGTGATATTGCCGAGTCTCACGCAACGTTTAAAGCATTGGGCAGCAAACCTATTAGCTCGTTAAAAAGTTATTTGGGGCATACATTAGGTGCTTGTGGTGCAATAGAAGCATGGGCAAGTATTAATATGATGGCTGATAACTGGTTTGCACCAACAATTAATTTAGATAACGTTGATGACGAATGTGCTCAGCTTGATTACATAAGGCATCAAGGGCGTGAGATTAATACCGATTACGTGATGAGTAATAACTTTGCGTTTGGTGGTATTAACACCTCTTTAATATTTAAACGCTATAAAGTAGATTAAACACGTTAAAAGATAAGTTATGACTAACTGTTAGCTCATTTTTGCTGTATAATTTGCGACCCTTGATAATGTGGCCGTAGGTTATACAGCATGAATTTTAAATCTTTTAGTTTCGCTCCTGAAATCATCCAGGCGTTGGACGAACTTAACTATCACACCCTTACGCCCATTCAGCGCGCAGCAATTCCTGCTGTTCGTAAAGGTAAAGACGTTTTAGCCAGTGCACAAACTGGTACAGGCAAAACTGCAGCGTTTGCTTTACCTATCATCCAAAAATTGGTTGAGTCTGAACTCAGCACAACTAATGCACCTCATGCATTAGTACTTGCACCAACGCGTGAACTTGCAGAACAAATAGCTAATAACTTTAGAGATTTTGCAAAGCATACATCACTTAAAGTCGTTAGTTTATTTGGTGGTGTGAGCACTGCTGGCCAAGCAAACGCTTTAAAAGAAGGTGTAGATATTGTTGTTGCAACACCGGGTCGTTTATTTGATCATATTCGTTTAGGTAACTTAAGCCTTGCAAGTGTTAAGCACCTTGTTCTTGATGAAGCTGACCGTATGCTTGATATGGGCTTTATCGAAGATATGCAAAACGTCATTAAAAGCTGTGCAGAAGAGCGCCAGATTTTACTTTTCTCTGCTACATTCCCTGCAGCAATTAAACAATTTGCATCTAAAGTATTGAAACAAGCTGAAATAGTACGTGTTGATCAAACTAACAGTACAGCAAGTACCGTTGAACATGTTGTTTACCCAGTTGAAGAACGTCGTAAGCAAGAGCTACTTTCTGAATTGATTGGTAAGAAAAACTGGCAACAAGTGCTTGTATTCGTAAACATGAAAGAAACCGCTGACGAGCTTGTTAAAGAGCTTAATCTTGATGGTATTCCGGCAGGCGTTTGCCACGGTGATAAATCTCAAGGTAACCGTCGTCGTGCTTTACGTGAATTTAAAGAAGGCAAAGTGCGCGTATTAGTGGCTACAGAAGTGGCAGCTCGTGGTATTGATATTGATGGTTTACCTCGTGTAATTAATATTGATTTACCATGGCTTGCAGAAGATTACGTTCACCGTATTGGCCGTACAGGTCGTGCTGGTCGCCAAGGTCAAGCAATCTCATTTGTTAGCCGCGAAGAAGAAAACACCTTGTTTGAAATTGAAACGTTAATCGGTCAAAAAATCAAACGTGTATATCTAGAAGGTTACGAAGTAAGTAACCGTGAAGTACTCATTGATAAAATTGGTAAAAAACCAGCGCATTTACGCCGTACACGCTCTAACAAGTTATCAGGACAAGCAACTGGTGAAGCGAGAGCAGTAAATCGCTCACGTATTTCAAGCGTTCGCAAAAGCTTAAAAGGCGAAAAACTGTCACTTAAAAAGTCATAGTTAACGCCGTTTAGTTAAAAAAACCTGAGTTTACTCAGGTTTTTTTGTGCCTGGTGATAACACCTCATCAATAGTATTTGCATATTCATAAGCCGCTTGCTCGTCCCCTTTATTTGCTATTATGGATAAACCAACCGGCAAACCACTTACTTTTCCGACCGGTAGGGTTATGTGTGTTGTGCCTGCAATAGCAGATAACGAACTACTACTGCCATTAAAATTATCACCATTAACTAAGTCTGTTTTCCAGGCGGGTGATACTGTAGGCGCTATAACAATATCAAGCTTGTTGTTTTTATACACATTAACAATGGCTGTCGTTGCTAAAGTGCGATAGCGGTCTTTAGTCTCCTGGTATTTTTGTTTGTTAGTTAAATCAATAGCCTGCGATTGAACTAGGATATCTTGCTCAAAGTGGGGCATTTCTGTATTTTTATTTTGAATATTAAAATTAATAAGTGCTTTTAGGCTTTTAACAGCCACTTGTGTTGGAGTGCTTGCGAGGTAATGATTAATTTCGGCTTTGAAGTCGTAAAGTAAAATATAGTATTCATCAACAAATAGCGTATCTAAGTTATCAGTAATATCTACATTAATAACAGTGTGCCCAGCCTGTTTTAATGCTTGTAGCTGCTTGGCATAAAGGCGCTGCGTTTCAATTGTAAATTTATCGCTAGGTAGCGCACCAATAATAAGCGACGATTTTGATTTTAGATTACCTGTTTTTAATTCAAACCCTGTAGTTGTCGTATCAAGAGAGTCCTCTCCTTGCAAAACAGATAAAACAAGCAGCGAATCTTTAAGTGAATGCGCCATCGGTCCTACTGAATCTTGGCTACTTGAAAGAGGCACAACACCTGAGCGTGATACTTGGCCCATACTCGGCTTTATTGCATAAACTCCATTTACTGAGGCAGGGCACGTAATTGAACCGTCTGTTTCAGTCCCTAATGCTATGGGCGCAAAGTTAAGTGCTACTGCAACAGCAGAACCTGCGCTAGAACCACATGGGTTACGTGTTACATCGTGCGCATTATGTGTTTGTCCGCCTACGGCACTCCAGCCTGAAGATGAATAGGATGAACGAAAATTTGCCCATTCACTTAAATTAGCTTTGCCTAAAATTATAGCGCCTGCATTACGTAGTTGTTTAACAACAAAAGCATCATTATCAGTAACGTTATTTTTAAGTGCTAAAGAGCCAGCCGTTGTGGGAAGTGTGCCTTTAGTCTCAATATTATCTTTAAGAAGTACAGGTATTCCATGTAATGGTCCAGCCCAAGTTCCTTTAGTGGCAAGTTCATCTAGCGTTTTAGCTTGAGCAAGTGCTGTAGGCTCTAAACTAATAACTGCATTATATTGTGGGTTAAGTTTATTAATTCGGTCTATATAATTTTGGGTGAGTTGCTGTGCATTAATAGAATTATTTTTATATGCACTGTGAATTTCATCGATGGTTTTTAGCTCTTGTGCTTTAGCGTTAAAAATTGCTAATACACTAAGCAACGAAAAGGTAAATGTTTTGATCATTGTTGAGGTGCTTGAGGTGTTATTATTTTCTATACATTTAGCACAAAAAAGCCTCACAAAGTGAGGCTTTTCGATAAACGGCTTAAAAAAGAGGTTTAAGCGTTTTCTAACATAGACAGTGCGACCGCTTCAGCCGCTTTAATACCATCAATACCCGCTGATAAAATACCGCCAGCGTAGCCTGCGCCTTCGCCTGCTGGGTAAAGCCCTTTAGTGTTAATACTTTGGAATGTTTTATCACGCTTAATACTGATAGGCGACGAAGTACGTGTTTCAACGCCGGTTAATAAACCGTCGTTAGTAGAAAAACCACGAATTTGTTTATTAAACGCAGGTATCGCTTCGCGAAGAGCATCAATAGCAAATTGTGGTAGTACTTTACTCAAGTCAGTTAACTTAATACCGGGTGTGTAAGAAGGTTGTACTTCACCTAAGTTTTCTGATGATTTACCTTTTAAAAAGTCTCCAATTAACTGTGCTGGTGCATCGTAGTTGCTACCACCAAGCTCATACGCTTGTTCTTCAAGTTTGCGCTGTAAGTCTATACCTGCAAGCGGATTACCAGGAAAATCCTGCTCTGGAGAAATACCTACCACAATAGCGCTGTTAGCATTGCGCTCACTTCGCGAATATTGGCTCATGCCATTGGTTACTACACGTCCTTCTTCAGACGTTGCCGCTACAACAGTACCGCCTGGGCACATACAAAAGCTGTAAACTGTGCGACCATTATCACAATGGTGAACAAGTTTATAATCGGCAGAGCCTAAAATAGGGTTACCAGCATTTGTACCAAAACGGCATTCATCGATCATTGATTGTTTATGCTCGATCCTAAAACCGACTGAGAAAGGTTTTGCTTCAACATAAATGCCTTTTTTGTGGATCATATCAAACGTGTCACGAGCACTATGACCTACAGCTAATACAACATGGCGAGTATTTAACTGCTCGCCATTTGAAAGCGTTAAGCCAGTTACTTGCCCATCATCTAAATGAATATCGTCAACACGTGTGCTAAAGCGAATTTCACCACCGAGTTCTATTATACGAGCACGCATTTTTTCAATCATGGTAACAAGTTTAAACGTACCAATGTGTGGCTTACTTACGTATAAAATTTCATCGGGGGCGCCTGCTTCTACAAATTCAGTAATGACTTTACGGCCGTAATGTTTTGGATCTTTTACTTGGCTGTATAACTTACCGTCTGAAAATGTACCTGCGCCACCTTCACCAAATTGTACGTTTGATTCTGTGTTAAGTGTGCGTTTACGCCAAAAGCCGAATGTGTCTTTTGTGCGCTCGCGTACTTCTTTACCGCGCTCTAATATAATGGGTTTAAAGCCCATTTGAGCAAGTAATAAGCCTGCAAATAAACCACAAGGGCCAAAACCAATCACGACAGGGCGCTCTGTTATATTTTCGCTGGCTTGGGCTACAAATTTATAGTTTGTGTCTGGCGCTACTTTTACATGTTGGTCTTTTTCAAATGCTGAGAGTAGCTTGGCTTCGTTATCAACTTCTATATCGAGTGTATAAATAAGTAAAATAGCTGATTTTTTACGTGCGTCATAACCACGTTTGAACACATTAAAACTGTGCAATTGTTCTGGTTGGATTTTTAGTTTATTTACAATTGCTTGACCAATTGCATCTTCGTCATGATCAAGTGGCAGCTTTATTTCGGTTAAACGTATCATTTATATCTCTTTTAGGTGTCATAGCGGGGTATTATTACCGCTCACAATAAGGGAATGCAGGGCACAATGGGTGTGCAAACATAAGGCGCGTATTTTACGTTAAAATAGGGTGATATGGCACTTATTTATTGTGTTTTTGGGGGGGATGGGTATGATCCACAACTGTTGTTTAAAATCTTAGGTATTAAAATAGTATGGCGTTTGTAGTCACCGAAAATTGTATAAAATGCAAGTACACCGATTGCGTGTCAGTGTGCCCAGCAGATGCATTTTTTGAAGGCCCTAATTTTTTAGCTATTAGCCCGATTGATTGTATCGATTGCGGTTTATGTGTCCCTGAATGTTCAGCTGATGCAATATACCAAGAAGATGAGCTACCAGAATCTCAAAAAGAGTTCACAGAATTAAATGCTGAACTCGCATTGGTCTGGCCGCGCATTACAGAGGTTAAACCTGCACCAGAGGACGCTGATGTTTGGAATGGCATAGACAATAAGCTTAAACTACTCGAAACTTGATGGGTAACATTAGTTACTCCTTTATCATTAAATAGTTAATTTTTCATTTCAAAGCATTAACAAATGTACCTGGATAAATTACAATCCCCAGCTTAAGTTACTCCCTATGAGTAATTACAGTCTAAATGGATGTTTATGCAGTACTTTATAACTATAATAAAAAAGTTTACCTTCCTATTTTTAAGTTTCGTTTTATTACTCTCAAGCCTTGATGTAGCGGCTAGTAAACAGCAAGTACCCTTATCTCGTATTGATTCAAATATCACTATTGATGGTGTTATGGATGAAGCGCACTGGAAAAACGCGACACGTATACCTCTACTCTACCAAGATGAGCCTAACGAAAAAGGCACACCTCCTGTAAAAACTGATGCTTTTATTTACGAAGATGGCACAAACTTATATGTTGCCTTTATTGCAGAGGATCCAAACCCTGAGCAAATTCGTGCATCACTTCGTGACCGCGATACGCTGTGGGAAGACGACGTAGTTATTCTTGTTATTGATACATTTAATGATGAACGCAGTGGTTATGAATTTCATGTGAATCCCCTTGGTGCACAAGGCGATATAAGAATGACCGACACCGATGGGTGGAGTTCAGATATCTCATGGAATGCTATTTGGGATAGCGCAGGGCAAATTAACGAGAAAGGTTACGTTGTTGAAATGCGTATTCCTTTTAAGGCACTGCGCTTTCCTGAAAATGAAAAAGAGCTAACGTGGGGTTTTTCAGTCATGAGAAACTATCAACGTGATGTTTTATATCAGCTATCAAATATGGGGTTTGATAGAAATATAAAATGTAGCCTTTGTCAGTTTGATAAGTTAGTGGGTTTTAGCGATATTGAATCGAGTAAAAATATTCAATTAACACCTACATTGACCGCACTTCGTAACGATAATAAATCTGAATTACCGGGCAACTGGGATAATGGCGATATTGATACCGAAGTGGGCTTAGATTTGCGTTGGGGTTTAACCAAGGACGCTGTTTTAAATGCGACGATCAATCCAGATTTTTCGCAAGTAGAAACAGACTCTTTAGAGCTTGATGTAAATACAACATTTTCTATTTATTACGCCGAAAAACGACCTTTCTTTTTAGATGGTGCTTCTTACTTTAAAAGCAGCTTATTTGAGCTTTTATACACGCGTACAATTGCAGAGCCTACCTTAGGTGCAAAGCTGACGGGTAAAACGGGTGATCATAGTTATGCTTTGATGCTCGCTGACGACGACAATAGTAATATTTTACTGCCTACGAATCAGGGCTCAGGCTTTGCAAGCCTAAACAAAAAAACGAATGCGGCCGCTGGGCGTTATCAATATGACTTAGGTCAGCAAGGCACTATCGGCATTTCAAGCACGCACAGAGAAAGTGATGACTATCACAACACTGTATTATCAGTGGACGGTAGCTACTGGTTTAATCAATCGGACACTCTTTTGTATCAAGTATCATCTGCTGATACACGTAACTCTGAATTTTTAATTCAAAATTATAACCTATCTGAAACTCAGTCAGATGAAGCATATGCCCTGGAACTTACGCGCGATAAACGTGATTACAAATTGTTTGCATCGTATGAAAATATTGGGCAGGACTATCGCACTGATTTAGGTTATCAAGCTAAAGTAGATTATGAAAAAGTAGGCTTTGGTGGTGGACAAACATGGTACAGAGATGAATCTGATTTACTTACCTCATGGTCATACGAAGCTGACTGGGATAAAACGTGGGCGCAAAATGGCGACTTACTTGAAGAAGAACACGAGGGCTTTTTAAGCTTCAAAGGTCAAAAACAATCTATTTTTGAAATTGGTTTAGTACATCGCTATGAAAACTATAATGGCAATTTTTATAATCAAAATATTGGTTTTATTTACACCGGTTTTAAACCCACTAAAGATTTAAAGCTTTCGTTATATATTGAATACGCTAGCCGCATTGATTATGCAAATGAGCAACTAGGCGATGCGTTTGACACTCAAACCCAAGTTGTGTGGGACATTAACGACCATTGGCAACTCGATGTAAAACATAACTACAGCCAATTAGATAATCCGCAAGGGGATCGTGTATTTACTGCTAACCTAGTCGATTTTAGACTTCATTATAAATTTAGTATGCGTTCAATTCTTAAATTAATTTTACAATTTGAAGACATTGATAGAGACGAAAACGCCTATTTTTATCAAGTTAGCCAAATTAACAAAGACTATGGTAGTCAGCTTGTTTACTCATATAAAATTAATGCACAAACGTTGTTTTATTTGGGTTACTCAGATAGAGGCTACCAAGACGATTCTCTTAAAAATATTGAGCGAGATCAACGTACATTTTTTACAAAAGTTAGCTATGCATGGCAGCTTTAAATATTAAAATAATAATTGTATCTGCGATAATTGTTACATTCCTAGGTTTTTTAACAAGGCATGATGTTGAAGAATAATTTTAGGAAATGTTGTATTAAAGCATCGGGAATGTCAGAAAGGATTATCAAAGACAGATACTAAAGGCTGTAATGGTGTGGCCTAGATTGACGCTGAAGAAAAATTATAGAGCTTATTGATGGTATGTATTAAATTTTAAACAATTGAAACCTTTTTGTTTATTTTTGTTAATCCCACCTATACTATATTAAATTGAGTGAGTTAATCCGTTATTGTTACAGTTTTTTGTTATTCTAATGGCTTAGGATTATATCAGTGCTTGCTTAGTACTAAATGCAGGCGATATAATTCGTTTTTTGGTGGTGGGTTTAATGGGAGAAGCAAAATAGATGGATTTTTTTTATGAGTAAACTTAAACCGCTCGGTTTTATTTTTCTAATTATAATTCTATTTTGTTTTTGTATAAACATAGAGTTAACGAATCAGATCAACCGTATAAATTTATTTAATACCAGTATTGATATACGAAGTTTCGAAATAACTAATACCACTCTTGAAATGGCTCCTTGGTATAACCCCATTTTGAATGGCCATTATATTATTGAGCAGCCTACTGCCGATTTTTTACTTATTAAAACCACTGAGACCCAGTTTGTAGCAGCTGATTCAAATAAGCTAATTGTAATGACGCTTGCATCACCTATTAACTTTTTACTCTTATGTATTTTAGTATTCGGTTCTGGTTTGTATTTACGTAGGGAGCGCAGAAAGCGCCACTATAAAAATCAGATAGCAGAGCTTAACCTTCAAGCCAATAGCTTATTAACTGCATTTAACTTGCAAGTAAAACCAGCTGAGAACCCTTTGGGTGTAAGCAGCTTAGGTCAATCTATAAATAGTTTAAATACGCATGTTGCTAATTATGTAAAACAAACACAAACCAGTATATGCCAAGACAAACTGACGCTGTTAATTGACCGCCATGCTTATATTGAACATATCGACAGACAAATTAATCATGCTAACCAAGAAGATCTCAAGTGTGCGCTCCTGTTTATAGACCTTGATGGCTTTAAACAAGTAAACGACTCGTTTGGTCATAGTTTTGGTGATGAAATATTAGTTCAAGTTGCTACTCGCCTTGCCAATGTTCTACGCCACCATAAATTAAGTAATATAAATAGTGCTAACCAATTAGAACAAAACTTATCGAGGTTGGGAGGAGATGAATTTTCCATTTTTATAGAGTTACTTGATGATAGCGACAGAGTTGTTGAAATTGCTAAACACGTGCTTAGTGAGCTTGAAAAAGACTTTGTGCTAGGTAATAAAATAGTAAAAATTAGTGCCAGTATTGGTATTGCGGCTTATCCAGAAAGTGCATCAACGCCGCAGGCTCTTTTGCAATTAGCTGACGTGGCTATGTATAGGGCTAAAAGCGATGGTAAGGGGATATTTAAAGTTTACTCACCAGAAATGGGTAACAAAATGCGCCGTTACCATTATTTACTTGAAGAGCTGCGTTTAGCGGTCGCGTGTAAAGATTTTTATTTATCTTTTCAACCGATTGTACATGTTGAAGATTGTATGATTGATTATTTTGAGGCGCTTACCCGATGGGATCATCCAGTTGAGGGTATGATCCCCCCTTCAGAATTTATTCCAATAGCAGAGGAATCTAATTTAATATTAGAGCTTGGCGATTGGATTATGCTTGAATCGTGTAGACAGATGGCCGCATGGCACAATGCAGGTATGCGCAAAGTGAAAATATCAGTTAATGTTTCGGGCATTCAATTAAAGCACCGTGATATTTATGATTGGGTAATGAAGAAGCTTAAAAAAACCGGCTTACCAGCTACGTCTCTGATGCTTGAAATTACTGAATCTACATTTATTAAAGCCAGCCCTAAAATAATTAAAGACTTAAGTAGATTAAGAGAAGAGGGCATTACCATTGCAATTGATGATTTTGGTACAGGTTTTAGCTCGTTAAGTACATTAGCTGATTTACCAATAGATGTTATTAAAATTGATCGCTCGTTTATATCTCAAGCTAATAAGAGCCAAAAATATAACGACATATTAAATACAATTAGTGATCTAGGGAAAAAGTTAGGTCTTAAAATTGTGGCTGAAGGCGTTGAAGAAATAGGGCAGTTTGAACTTGTTAAAAAAATGGGTGTGAGTTCTGTTCAGGGTTATTTAGTAAGCCGACCTGAGTCATCAGCTAATGTAGGTAATAAAGTATTACGCAATAACACCAGTAACCTTTCAGCATCGGGTACTAGTGCTTGGGATATTGTTAGTTAGTTAGTTAGTTAGTTAGTTAGTTAGTTAGTTAGTTAGTTAGTTAGTTAGTTAGTTAGTTAGTTAGTTAGTTTATAAATAAAAATGCCACTCTAAATAGAGTGGCATTTTTGTTTAATCAGTAATAATTGTATTAAAGATCAAATGTGCGAGAAACAGCAAGTACGATACGCTCATCAGCATAATCGTAATCTAAGCTTGTGTTTTCAGCAGCCACTTCAATACCAAAACCTTCGTAGCTTGTTTGGTATGCCAAGCGATAGTGGTGGTATGATTTATCACCCTTAGCGCCATCCCACTGAAACTTATCACCATCAAGTGAATTTGAAATATCAAAACTTGCACGTAGTGCGTGGTTTGGAGCTAGTTCATAAGTGTGAGCAACCATTGAAATTACATGACCGGCGCCTGTTCCAAAGTAATCCCAGCTGTACCAAAAGTTAAGCTCAGTTTGTCCGTACTCACTTGCGTAACCAAATTTTGTGTAAGCTTCAGCGTAGTTTCCATCGCTGTTATTACCTTGGTACGTGTAATAAGCAATACCGTAGTCAACGCTAAATTGCTCATCAAGTTGCACATACTTACCTACATAGGCATCAAGTTCAAAATCAGTGTCGTCACCAAAATCTACATTTGAAGCCCACACACCTGCGTAAACACCGCTGTCAAAGGCATAGTCCAAGCTACCTTGAATCGCTGGGTCGCTATCTGTTTGTGTTACACCATTAAAAGTGTAGTCAGACGCTGCAGTGATTGTTGTTGACCAATCAGCTGCTGCAGTTGTTGATAAAAGCGCAAATGGTAGTGCTACTGCAAGTTGTTTTAGTTTGTTATTCATTATTTATCCCTAGTGTACTGTGTCAATTTTTGTGTAATCAATTTCGTTTGCTTTTGGTGAGCTATCTATATTCGTTACTGTTTTAAATTTACTGTAACCAATAAAAGCAGCACAGATAAAGAACAAGCCAATTACTAATGCACCTACCCACTGAATTTGTAAAAATTCCAATTTAAACAATAGTGTAAGTAGTGATAAAGCAACAATGTTTCCGACTATGTATTTCATTTTTCCAAAACGCTTTACGGTAAAGTTTAGGTTATCTGTATATAAACGCACTAACGAATCGAGTGAGTTAATTACAAATACAATACCTACAAATACCATAGCAAAGTTTTTAATACCTTGAGTTGGAATGCCCGCTTCGTGGTAGTGATAAAGTACACTAAACCAAATTGCGATAGGAATAGAAGGGAAAATCAACATTGCAGCCAATACTTGGTATGTTTTAAGTCCACCAACAAAGCGTGATGTAAATTGACCAATCATTATGCTCCATGCGAACCACCAAAATAAGTAAAATTCATGGTAATCATTAAGTGGTAAAACAAATTCATTAATATTAGCAAAGTAAGTACCAATAGAGCCTAAGTTATCTGTAAATGCTGACATTTGACTATCACCGATCACAAATGCGCCAGCCCACATAAAGGCGATTAATACTAAAAATAACCACGTAGTAGAAATACTTAAAATACGTACATATTTAATATCAGTACTTGAGTACACAGCAAAACAGATAGCTGCAAACACAATTAAATAAAACTCAGAAACTATACTTGTTCCATCACCTAATTCGGGTAAATACCATGGTAGGTTTGTAAGCAATAAATAAGCGGTAAATGCACATGTACCAATAATTACAACGTTATTGATAAATTTAACCCAAGGAATTTCGAAAAATTTCACTTTAGGTTCTATTACACAGAAATAAAAGCACGTAAGAAAGTAAAACCCCCAGATCAAAAATCCCCAGTAGCCAAACTCAATAGCCAGTGGATTTGCAAACGCGTATTCTGGGCTTGCTTTTATGTCTGCATAACCTGCAAACTCAGTTAAAGGAAACATGATAAGGCCAACATCAAGGCCAGAAGTAAATAGTATTGCTATAAACGTAAAGGTTCGAACTGGTGTTACACCTACTACGCGAACATTACCCCATTTAATTAAAATAGTGATAATGGCAAGTAAGGTAAAAATGATCCCTGCATTAAGCCAAATAGTCATTGTTACCCTCCAGTAATGAATAAAAATAATTCATAAGCACTCCGTATTTTATTGTTTTATTCTCGCATTAACACAACGTAACCTATTTACATCGTGTGCCACTGCAAGGCACGCATTGGTTTAGCCCGACGAGACTAAACCTGAGCATGTGGCTAAAGTTAGATCTCCGTACTACGTTGTGTTTCTTGCCAGTTTTTTGTTATGGCAACATTCACATCCGATTTCTGTAATGGGTCTTTACCTAAAATTATGTCAGCTGCTTTTTCGGCAACCATAATAGTAGGCGCATTCAAGTTTCCGTTAGGAACCGTTGGGAATATAGATGAGTCAACAACACGTAATCCTTCAATACCATGTACTTGCGTATTTGAGTTAACAACGGCCATATCATCTTCACCCATTTTGCATGAGCAAGAAGGGTGGTAGGCACTTTCTACGGCTTGGCGTACAAAGGCATCTATTTCTTCATCTGTTTGAATATGTTTACCTGGTTGAATTTCTTCATCGCGGTATTCATCAAAGGCACTTTGCTCGATTATGTCGCGTGTTAAGCGAACGCATGCTCTAAAGCCTTCAATATCGTCTTGATGCTCAAGGTAATTAAATAAAATTGTTGGTGGTTGCTCAGGATTTGCAGAAGCAATAGTCACACTACCACGGCTTTTTGGTTTGTTATGACCAACATGTACTTGAAAACCATGACCTGCAAATGCGCTTCGACCGTCGTAACGCATAGCCGCTGGTAAAAAGTGATACTGAATATCTGGCCATTCAACACCTGGTTTTGAGCGAATAAACGCACACGATTCAAAATGATTCGTTGCACCTAAACCCGAACGCGTTAATAACCAGCGCGCGCCAATCAAACCTTTTGAAACAATGCCTAGCTTGCCGTTAAGCGTGATAGGTTGCTTACACTTGTATTGAAAGTAAAACTCAAGATGATCTTGTAAGTTTTGACCAACACCAGGTAGATGATGTTGTACTTCAACGCCTGCTTTTTCAAGCGCTTGTGTGTCACCAATACCAGAGAGTTGTAAAATATGTGGAGAGCCGATTGGGCCTGCACTTAATACAACGTCTTTTGCAGCATGTGCAGTTTTAACGTCGCCATTTACTTTGTATTCGATGCCAGTAGCTTTCTTGCCATCTAAAATCACGCGTTGTGCGAGTGCACCTGTAATAATCGTTAAATTACTACGCGATTTAACAGGGTCTAAATACTCACGCGAAGCAGAGCTGCGCACGCCGTCTTTTACGGTCATGTGCATTGGGCCAAAACCCTCTTGCTGCGACGCATTATAATCATCTGTAGAAGCGTAACCGGCTTGTACACCTGCTTTGATAAAGGTGCGGTAAAGCGGGTTTTTCATTTCGTTGCCGTTATTAACGCCAAGCGGGCCTTTGCCACCACGGTAAGTATTTTCACCAAGGTAAAAGCTTTCTGCCTTTTGAAAATACGGTAAACACGATTGGTAATCCCAGCCGTTTGCACCGTGTTGCTGCCATTCGTCAAAATCTTTTGCGTGACCGCGTACATACACCATGCCATTAATAGATGACGAGCCGCCTAATACTTTGCCTCGTGGGCAATGCATTTCACGGTTATCTAAATGAGGCTCAGGCTGCGTATGAAACTGCCATGCGTATTTGTCACTATTCATAGGAATAGATAACGCGGTTGGCATTTTTATAAAAATACTTTTATCGCTACCGCCAGTTTCAAGCAGTAATACGCGATTATTTGAATCTTCAGATAAACGGTTGGCTAGAACACAACCCGCCGAACCCGCGCCAACAATAATATAGTCGTAATGATTACTCATAGTAGGGCGCCTTAAAATGGGCTTTCTATGTCGGCCATACCAACATAAATAGACTTAGTTTGCGTGTATTGATCAAGCGTTTGTATACCATTTTCACGGCCAATACCCGATTGCTTATAACCGCCAACTGGCATTTCAGCCGGTGAGTTACCGTATGCATTAATCCAACAAATACCAGCTTGTAACTTATGAATTACGCGGTGAGCACGTTTAATATCGCTAGTAAATACGCCTGCGGCTAAACCAAGGTGAGTGCCGTTAGCACGTGCAATAACATCGTCTTCGTCTTCAAAAACAAGCACGCTCATTACCGGACCAAATATTTCTTCTTTAACGATAGTCATGTCGTCATTACAATCAATAAACACAGTCGGTGCTACAAAATAGCCATTAGGTGCAGATTCTGGTGAAAGCGTTGTGCCACCAGTTAATAACGTTGCGCCTTCTTCGATGCCTTTATTGACGTAGCTCATTACTAAATCTTGATGCTTTTTAGAGATAAGTGCGCCAAAGTTTGTATTTAAATCTTGAGGGTCGCCAGCAATAATGTTTTTCTCAGTGCGCGCTTTAAGCTCATTAATAAATTGCTGATATACATTTTTATGAACGTAAATACGCGTACAGTTAGTACAAATTTCGCCTTGGGTATAAAAGTTACCTAACATCGCAGCGCTAACAGCTTGCTCAATATTGGCATCATCAAAAACTAACAGCGGAGATTTACCACCAAGCTCCATCGTTACATCTTTTAAAGTGCCCGCAGCGCTTGCCACTACTTTTTTACCTGTGCCTACTTCACCAGTAAACGATACCTTATCAATCTCACTGTGCTGTGTTAGCCACTGACCTACATCGCCCGCACCTTGAACAACATTAAACACACCAGCCGGTACGCCAGCTTCAACAAACACTTCTGCAAGTTTTAGTGCACCTAGTGGTGTTTCCTCAGATGGTTTGAATATAAACGCATTACCAGCAGCGAGAGCCGGTCCTGACTTCCAACATGCAATTTGCAAAGGGTAGTTCCATGCACCAATACCAGCACATATACCTAATGGTTCTTTGCGTGTGTAATAAAAATCGTTGCCAACCATTTGTTGCTGGCCTACTTGTGCAGGAGCTAAACCAGCAAAGTATTCAATTACATCAGCGCCAGTTTCTATATCAACACAATTTGCTTCTTGCATTGGTTTACCGGTATCGAGTACTTCTATTAGTGCTAACTCATCGTTGCGTTCGCGTAACAAAGCAACGGCTTTTAATAAAATACGACTACGTTCAATTGGCGCCATTGCTGACCACTGAGCAAAACCTTGTTTTGCGCTTTCAATAGCTGCGTTTTGAATAAATTCATCAGCAATTTCTACTGCGTAAATAACCTCACCCGTTGCCGGATTTGTTACATCAAATGTTTTGCCGTTTTGGTTTGCAAGGAAATGGCCGTTAATAAAATTTTGATAGACAGGTGTAGTCACGCTAGGCTCCATATTGCTTTATGAGTGAATGTACATAGCTTTTTGCTAAATCTTCACTGTGTTTAAACTGGTTATTATCTGATTTACTAAGTACTGCTCTTAACCATAGGCCATCGATCATTGCGGCGCTAAGTTCTGCAGCTTGATTTGCTTGCTCAATAGGCATTAATTGTTTAAAAGAAAATGCTAAATTACTTTGCAAGCGTTTACTGTTTACATTTTGTAGTCGGTGTAATTCTTCATCATGCATCGATTGCGCCCAAAAACTTAACCACGTTCGGGTTGTATCATTACGCTGTTGTACAAGCGCAAAGTTGGCTTCGATAATAAACATTAAACGTTCAGTCGCATTTGTTTGATGATTTACTTTGCCTATCAAGTCTTGTTTTAAGCTTGTTAGTAAGTATCGAACAGTGGCTTCAATCAGCCCCTGCTTACCACCAAAATAATGACTAATAATACCCGACGATAAACCTGCATTTTTACTAATGCTGTTTATAGTCGTTCCTTGTAATCCATTCGTCGCAACAGATTCTATAGTTGCGTCAATTAACTGCTGACGCCTGACAGGTTCCATTCCAACTTTAGGCATAATTTTTATTAATTGAACGTTCAATAAAGATAAGCTTAAGGTAATAGCTCTAACAATTCAAGGTTGAGGTAAATATCTAGATGCCAAAATGTAGATTAATCATTAATAAAAGTGCAACTAATGCGATAAAGAAGATAAAGTTTTATTTTATTTTATTACTTATAAAACATGGTGTTGAAAGATTTTTTTTGAGATTAAATAATAGTAATGATTTGTTTACAGCAATAAATGAATAAAATGTGTAAAAATCGTTAGTGCAGTAATAGTTAGAGCACTAATAGTATTATTTTAATGCAAAAGCGCACTAAACCTGTAATTGCTTAGTGCTCTAATAAATTTATATAGAGAGTAAACTTTATGGTTTTATCGTTTTAAAGCGCTTGGTTTTGAAAGGTTAGGTATTATTAATAACACCTTTAAAAAGGAGAGGGTAACGTCTTAGTCTATTGCCAATATAGTCATCAGCTAAAATTTGCTGGCAAATGAAATCAATATCTTTGCTTGCTTCAAAAACCCAATCAAAGCGCTCTATAGCCAGTAAAAAACCACGCTTTAAATGAGTTTGAGCACGGTACTGTTCTAAATTGTCTTGAATAATAGAGACTTTGCTTGGATCAGATCTAAGCTCTTCTACTACTTGGTTTATAAAAGTAGTATTGAGCTTGCTTGTAGGGCGGTGTCTGAGTTTTCGTGGGTGCATTAGCTCTCGTTTGCAATGTTATATAATTTTTTCAAAAAGTCGTCTTTATGCTTTTCATGTTCATAGTCAAGGTGGTAAGTATTATGAAAACCAAAGCGCAGCTCTACGCCGCTACCTTGTAGGTATACTGTGTAACCATCTACGTCTGAATAAGCAGTAACGCCTTGATAATGCTTACCTTCATCAGTCATTTCACCTTTTTGAATTATACGTTCATACACGGCTAAAATCTGTTTATTGTCGAGTTCGTTTTTCATGTTTTATACCTTTTATTTGATAACTCATACGATACAGATATGAGGGTCGATCATCTTAAAAACAATAGCTAAAAAAGTGTGATATTGCTTTGTAATTTAGCTTTTTTAAATTATGCTCAAAACTCATTTATTGTTGAGCTTACACCATGATAGACAAGGCGTTACTACTAAAAACTCGTGAGTTATCGGATCAATTAATTGCATTGCAAACGCCTATTAGGATACTTGATGCTATTAATTGGGATAAACAAACTAAAGAAGAGTTTTTTAGACAGAAATGTCAAAAAAACCCACTTATCGATCGTGCATACTATCAACAGCGCGACCTTGGTTTTGTACCTAGCGAGTTACGCCAAGCGTTTTCTACTTTGCACCGTAACATTATTAACCAACTGGGGCAGTTAAATCCGATTGCTCAATATATGGGAAAAATGTGCACTGAGTATAAAACGGTATTAAGTATGCTTGAATATCGAGGTACGCCAGAATTTCATGACTTATCGGTGGAGTTATTTGGTCACCCTAAAGACTTATTCCATGCCGGTGAGCCCTCACTCTCTGAGCTAGCTAATATGCTAGATAAACCGCTGCAAAATTTACTAATAGCCGACATACTGCCTGACGACCCTAAAAATATTGATGCTGTTGATGCTGTACGTATTTTGTCTGAGCAAGTAAACGCTAGTATGGCAGGTATAAACGTAGAGGTAATGCTTAGCGATGGTATTGTCAGTGATGCAGCCGCCGGTGCTAATAATATTAAGCTTAATCAAGATGTTAAATTTTCTCAGCGTGAACTTGATATATTGGAAGTTCATGAAGGGTGGATACACGTAGGTACCACTCAAAATGGTCTAGCTCAGCCGTATTTAACGTGTTTAAGTAAAGGTACGCCTAGCTCCACTATTACCCAAGAAGGCTTAGCGGTATTAACCGAAATTATTACTTTAAAATCGACTCCGAGACGTTTATCTAAATTAGTAAATCGTATTCAAGCGGTTACAAAGGTAATAGATGGCGCTGAGTTTGTAGACATTTACCGCGACTATGTCGCGCAAGGTTTATCAAAAGATGACAGTTATACACTCGCGCAGCGTGTATTTAGAGGGAGCACGCCAACAGGTCTGCCTTTTACAAAAGACATTGCCTACATTAAAGGCTTTGTACTGGTATATAACTTAATTCGCGTAGCAATACAGCTAGGTCGAATCGATAGGCTTCCTTTATTACTGGTGGGTAAAATATCGATAGATGATTTTAGGTTAATATCGCAGCTTCATGATTTAGGTGTGATAGAGAGCCCACAATTTGTGCCACCACACTTTAAAGACTTACGTGGTTTGGCAACGTGGTTGAGCTTTGGCCGCTTTATTGGCGACTTATCGTTTGAAAAGTTAGAAAACGATTATAAACCGTTATTTTTATAATTAATCAACATAACTACCGACATAAAAAAAGCCCATAACGGGCTTTTAAAATAAAGTACTTTAGGCTTTGCTATCGAGCGTTGGTGCTTTCAAATATTTTGTCAGCTGAGGCTGCAACAAAACCTGTATAAAGCTCGCCGTCTGCTTTAGGGTAACGAATAGCAAACTCATAAAAACAGCTAGGAATGCTCATATCACCGTCACTAAAGGTAACAGAGTATTCATCAGCAAGTGTTGACGATTGCTCTAGTAACACCTCTGGTGAGCCTTTAACCTCGCCGCCTGACGTGTTAAGCGAAAAGCCCGCGTCTTTTAGGGCTTGGTTAACATCATGAATGTTATCAAACTTAGCAAGCGTATTAATGTTTACGGTAAAGTGATTGGCACGGTAACCCCACGCCGACATCCACGCTGCATATTCGCTTTCAGCTAGCAGTTGTTTGTAAGTATCGGTGCTTACTTGCCAATGCGTGCCTGAATACAAAAAGTTATCAGCAGTTACTGCGCTTTCATCAATTTGGCTTACCATGTCAGTTACGATGGCTTGTAACTCTGGCGAGCATTTTTCTATTAACAGTTCAGAGATAAACACTTTTGGCTGATTAGGGTCGCTATGCTCGTAGTGCTTTGCGTAAAGTTTTTTAGCTTCAAAGTGGTACTCACCACACTCTTTGTAACCAATAGCTAGAAAGTGAGCTGCGAGTTTTTCAAGACCCACTTTTTCAATATTAAATGTACGCAGCGCAATATGATCGTTAATGATGTCATCTTTTTGCGTTGACCCTAAAAGGTCATGAATTTTGTCTGCCGATGGAGTTACGTTTAAGTAATTTTTCCAAAGGTTATTAAATAATGTATTTACATCAGTATGCATGTTAAGTCCTTAAATCTAAAATTTGGTTTTATTACTTATTCAATTATTAAGCCCGGCGCTAGGGTTTGCGGTAAGCTCACTTTGTCTGACTCAACAGATGCTACAGGGTATGCGCAATAATCGGCGGCATAATAGGCACTGGCTCTGTGATTACCACTGGCGCCAATACCGCCAAATGGAGCTGCACTTGAGGCACCCGTAATAGGGCGGTTCCAGTTAACAATACCTGCACGAATACGCTTTAAAAAGTAAGTGTAGTCATCTTCACTGTCGCTAAGTAAACCTGCAGATAAACCAAAGCTTGTGTTGTTGGCTTCAATGATTGCGCTGTCAAAATCATCAAAGCGATATACTTTAATTAGCGGTCCAAAATGTTCTTCATCTGGCATGTCGGTAATGTTTGTTACATCAATAATGCCCGGGCTTACAAAGCCTGTGCTTGGTTTTAATTGCTTAAGTTCAACAAGGATTTGTGCGCCTTTTGAGACTAATTCACTTTGCGCGGCAACCATACCCAGTGCTGCTTTTTCGCTTATCATCGCACCCATAAAAGGCTGCTCTGTAGCAAAGCTGTCGTCTACAACTATATTTTTAGTTGCGCTTATTAGCTTTTCTAAAATAGCATCGCCGTTGGCTGATTTTTCAATAAATAAGCGGCGTGCACACGTACAGCGCTGACCTGAGGTAATAAAGCCTGATTGAATAATATCGTGCACAGCAGCGCTTACATCACTCACATCTTTTACAATCAGTGGATTATTACCGCCCATTTCAAGCGCTAAAATCTTACCGGGGTGTCCAGCAAACTGTTTATGTAATAAGTGACCTGTGTTTGAGCTACCGGTAAAAAACAAGCCATCTATATCTTTATGAGAGGCAAGTGCTTTACCTGTTTCAATTTCACCTTGCACAAGGTTAATAACACCCGCTGGTAAGCCCGCTTTTAGCCAAAGTGAGAGGGTAAATTCTGCCACGTGCGGAGTAAGCTCTGATGGCTTAAATACTACAGTGTTGCCAGCTAGAATTGCAGGAACAATATGTCCGTTTGGTAAATGCCCAGGAAAGTTATACGGGCCAAAAATAGCCACAACGCCATGCGGTTTGTGTCTAATAAACGCTTTAGCACCGGGCATTGGGTTTTCGGTTGTACCGGTACGCTCATGGTAGGCTTTTACAGATATAGCTACTTTACCTGTCATTGCGCCTACTTCGGTGCGGGTTTCCCATAATGGCTTTCCTGTTTCGCGTGCAATTATGGTCGCAAATTCTTCGCTGTGTTCTTTTAATTGTGCTGCGAAGCTTTCAAGAATGACTATACGCTCTTCAAGTGGTTTGTCTGCCCATTGTAATTGCGCAGCTCTGGCTGCTTTTATAGCCGAATCTACTTGATCAGCGTTTGCGCCATTACCTTGCCATACGACATCGCCATTACTTGGATTGATTGACTCAAATACTGGGCCAAGGCCTGTATGCCATTGGTTATTAATTAGGTGTGTATTCATAAATTATTTACAGGCGGAAAAATCGCGCTGCGTCTCCTTGGCTTAAATTAAGTGCCTTAGCCACATCTTGGCTAATGACGAGAAAATGTTTCGCATGATTGTAATGTGCGTCTTTGGTAAATGTTGCTCTAAAGCCACTTACGCCTTGATTACATACAGCCAGCGTATCTGAGCTATTTTGTGATATGTGATCAAGCTCACCAATAGTAATAGGGCAAACTTGAGAGTCGCGAATGCTGCGAATATTACCAAGCTTTGCTTCAACCGTTGGGCCTGCGTCAAATAAGTCAACGTAGCCTCTGTGCTCAAAACCTTCTTTTTCTAATAATTTTAGCGCAGGTTTTGTTTTTTCATGCACATGGCCAATAACAGCTTGGGCTTTTTTGCTAAGCAAGTTCACATAAATAGGGTATTTAGGCATTAACTCGCTAATAAATACCTTATCGCCTAAGCCCACTAAGTGATCCGCTTCTGGAAATTCGATACTAAAAAAGTGTTCTTGCAGCCATTGCCAAAAAGGAGAATGGCCGTCTTCGTCGCTAACACCGCGCATTTCTGCGATAACAGTATCGGCGAAACGCTCGCTATGCTGAGCCATAAACAAAAAGCGTGAACGCGATAAAAATCGACCCGTTAGGCCTTGACGACTATTTTCGCGCAAAAATAATGTGCATATTTCAGAGCAGCCTGTGTAGTCGTTACACATGCTTAAAATATCAACGGTGTTATATACATTTAAAGTAGGTGAGTGGTGTACTGTTTTACCTAAATGATAATGATATAAAGGCACCGATAAACCTACCGCAGCTTCTATAGCGGTTGTACCAATAACGTCACCTGTTTCACTGTCTTCTAAAACAAATAAATAGCTTTCATCAAGTGGCTGGTTAATGTTTTTGGCAAAGCTTTTTTCAGCACGTTCAATTTTTTCTTTAAGCTGTGCATCGTCCACAGGCAAAGAGGTAAACCCATGGCCTGACTCAATTGCTATTTGTTTAAGCGCTTCAAAATCATTGGCAGTAATAGGACGTAATACTTGCATTTATTGCTTGCTCCAATAGCACGCCAGTAGGCGTGCTAATTTAAACTATATTAACCGTTTACTACATCGCTAACCGCTTTTTCAAAGCGCGCTAAGCCTTCTTTAATATCTTCAAACGGAATAACTAAAGACGGTGTAAAGCGAATTACATTCATGCCAGCTACAAGGTTCATTAAACCATTATTAGCACTCGCTACTAAAAAGTCGCGTGCACGGCCTTCAAATTTGTCATTTAATACTGCGCCAATTAATAAGCCTTTACCACGCACTTCACTAAACACGTTGTATTTTTCGTTAATTGCGTTTAATCCGTCACGGAATAATTGCTCGCGCTCTTTAACACCGTTTAGTACGTCCGGTGTATTTACTGTATCAAATGCAGCTTCTGCAACAGCACATGCAAGTGGGTTACCACCGTAAGTAGAGCCATGCGTACCAATTTTTAAGTGCTCAGCAATGTGTGTGCGAGTGATCATAGCGCCAATAGGAAAACCACCGCCTAATGCTTTTGCAGTTGTTAAAATGTCAGGTACAACCTCTAAGCCTTCGTAAGCGTATAAATCGCCTGTGCGGCCAACACCTGTTTGCACTTCATCAAAAATAAGTAGCGCGTTATGTTTAGTACAAAGTTCACGTACTTTTTTAGCAAAACCATCTGTTGGTAAAATAATACCGCCTTCACCTTGCAATGGTTCCATCATAACTGCACATGTTTTATCGCTGATCAGCGCTTCAAATGCAGCAATGTCATTAAAGTCACAATGTACTATGTCAGCAGGTTTTGGACCAAAGCCATCTGAGTAAGCGGCTTGTCCGCCAACGGTTACGGTGAAAAAAGTACGGCCGTGGAAACCTTTATTAAATGCAATTATTTGCGTTTTTTCAGCGCCGTAAACATCAAGTGCAAAACGACGGGCTAGCTTAAGCGCCGCTTCGTTTGCTTCTGCGCCTGAGTTTGCAAAGTAAACTTTATCAGCAAATGTGGCTTCAACCATTTTTTGAGCTAAACGAAGTGCTGGCTCATTAGTCATTACATTTGATAAATGCCAAATTTTTTCGCCTTGCTCTTTTAATGCTTTAACTAATGCAGGATGGCAATGACCCAAACAGTTAACGGCAATACCACCAGCAAAATCAATAAACTCATTATTATTTTGATCCCAAACGCGTGAGCCTTCACCGCGAACTGGGATAACAGCAGAAGGATTATAGTTTGGTACCATTACGTCGTTAAATAAGTCTCTTGTTACTTGCATTTTGTACACCTAAATTGAAGGGCTTAGATAAAAGATTAGTTGCTAAATCAAAGAAGAATATAGCCTTTATTCTTCAGCAAACACGTTATTATTTCTTGTAGGGCGTCATTATCGAAGGTTAGCTGTTAAAATTGCAGTGCTATTTTGTGAAAAATGATTAAAATAAAAGTCAAAATAACGAAATAAATAACCATTATGATAACTCCACAAGATGAAAAGCTACTATCTGTATTAAAAACAAACGCAAGAGCCAGTATTTCAGACCTTGCTCGCATGCTTGATTTATCTCGTTCAACGGTACAAAGCCGTATGCTTAAATTAGAAGAAACGGGTGTAATTAAAGGGTATAGCGTAGATTATGGAGATGACTACCTCAGTAAAATGGTATCAGCTCATGTGTCTATTAAAGTTAAGCAAAAATTAACAACTAAAACAAATATTGAGCTTAAGCAAATTGATGCAATTTCGCAGCTCTATGCCATAAGTGGTGAGTTTGACTTAATTGCTGTGGTACAGGCTCAAAATTTAGAGCAATTAAGCCATTTACTTGACGATATAGGAAATCTTGATGGAGTAGAGCGCACAACGTCATCGGTTATTTTAGAGACTAAATTTAAGCGATGAACCAGAGCATTTATGATCCCAGCAGCAAATTACTTTGTTGCTGCATTGATTGTGACAGGTTTTGTTTTTGCTCTTTTAATCACTTCTTTGGTTGCTTCATCTAATTTTATAAAATAAGCATTACCGCCAATTCCTTTAAACTCTTCATCTGTAAATACAATGGTGTTGTCATCAAAAAAGGTGACCGCTTCTTTTTGTGTAACAATTCCTAAATCTATTTTTGAAACATCACCAGAGAAAAATTTATCACCTTCAAAGTTTTCAAATAACCAAAGACTGGTTGAATCAAGTAAGACTAATTTTTTACGATCAGGGCTAAGCGCTGCAGAGGTTATCCAGCATAGTTTTTCAAGCGTGGTACATGTTTTAAAAGAGTCGATTAACTCAGCCTTAAAATTAGCCGCATGATCGCCTACTTTATACACTTTAGTAATACCATCGAAAGGCTCGGTACGGTTTTTGGTAAATAAATATAAGTGACGACCTAGTGCTACAAATGCCTCTAAATCAAAATTACGGTTATTAGGTTTTATTGGACTGCCATCCATTTCGGGGTAGGTGAACTTGATTATTTCGGCTTGGGTTGTATCTGTTTTTATATCTATCGGGTTCTCTATTTTATAAATAGTGAGCCATCTACGGTCGTTTTTGTTATTGCCAAAATCCCCTAAAAAAAAGTGCCCAAATTTATTTTGGGTCATATCTTCCCAGTCAATATTTTTAGCGTTTTCAACTAGTATTTCTTTGGCGATAGAGCCATCTTGATTAAGGCGGTAAAGCTTGGGTTCATTGCCTCCGTCGTTTATCGCCCATAGACGTTTTTGTTTATCAAATTCAATACCTGAGATTTCTTTTAATTTAGGATCAACTGAGATTTCTTTTTTACTATAAAGGGTATAGATTGAAGAACCAACAAGTGTGGCTATTATTAAAAAGGCGATTGCTATAGTTATTAAAATGCTTTTTTTCAACATGAAAATTATGATATTTCAGAGTATTAAGATGCTGTGTATTATCACTGATGAAAGTACAGAACAAAAGGGTTTTATAAATTTAGGCAATACTTTTGGATTATTTAACTTTAAATTCAGTTAAATAAATAATATGTGATGTACGCTTAGTTGGTTCAAATATTGCTCTGAACTAATGAGCTTTTAAAAAAAGATTGTTTATATACTAACCGCACTTTTTAGGTGCAGAAAAATGAATTGTTGCACTGTAATAATGCGTAAATAAAGTTTTGGTTAACTTAAAACGTGTTTAATGATTTTGAATGGAATCCACATCGCCTTTTTGTTTAGTTGTATGGCCTGTGGCAAAGATTAAGTACCCTTTT
The DNA here is from genome assembly GCF_038900275.1 of Pseudoalteromonas sp. AS71. NCBI lineage: Bacteria > Pseudomonadati > Pseudomonadota > Gammaproteobacteria > Alteromonadales > Pseudoalteromonadaceae > Pseudoalteromonas > Pseudoalteromonas sp. AS71. The sequence continues at coordinate 67,456 of NZ_JBBMQZ010000002.1, forward strand.
TGGTTTAGTTGGAGCCTGCTATGTTGAATAAACGTTTTTTTAAAACAAAAGATGAAGCTGAAGTAACCTTTGAATTCTCTCATCCTGAGGCTGAAGAAGTTTGCTTACTAGGTGAATTTAATGATTGGCAACCTGTGCCAATGAAGCTTAATAAAAAACAAGGTGTGTTTAAATTTAAGCAACGCTTACCTATCGATCAACAATTTCACTTTCGTTATTTAATAAATGGAGACATTTGGGATAACGACCACCAGGCTGATGGTTATATTGGCAATACATTTGGCACAGAAAACAGCATAGTAAATACTCAACGCATTAATTAAGGCGATTCAATGGATGCTCTTTCGCAGTTGTTTTATCTGCATGGTATTGGCTTTGAATTCACTAAGTATACAGGTGAACAAGTGTTTTTTAGTGAAGACACGCGTAAACGTGCTTTGCAATGTTGTGGTGTTGATACAAATAACGAAGCTGAAATAACTCAACTAACTTATGATTTAGATGCATCGCTTTGGCTGGATTTAGTACCCAGTGTGAGCTTAGTTGAGCAAAAAACATGTGTTTTAAAGCTTCGTATAGATGAACGTCAGCAGTATTTAGCCGCTAATATTAATGTTCCTTCTCTTGGGATGAATATAGTTCTTGAGAACCTTTATAATTTGGCGGTTACAGGTGAATATTATTTACATGGCGTTCGTTATATTGAGCTTGCACTGCCTTTAGAAACGATGCCAATAGGTTACCATGAAGCACAGGTTCAAGTAGGTGAACAGCATGCAATTACGCAACTTTGGTATGTGCCTGAGCAAGTTTACCAAGTTGAAGACAAAAAGCGCACTGGGTTATCTATTCAGCTTTACACATTAAAAAATAAAGCTCATTTAGGTATTGGCGACTTTGACGATTTACTAACGCTTACAAAATTATGCAGCTCGCAAAATATGGATTACATATTACTTAATCCACTGCATTTGTTATTTGCTGATATGCCAGAGCGAGCCAGCCCTTATAGCCCTAATAGTCGGGCTTTATTAAACCCTCTTTATATTTCTATAGTATTAAGCGAAGACGCACAAAATAACGCAGTTTTACATGACCTCATGCAACGAGACGATGTAATCACACTTATAAAAAGTAATGATCAATTTATAGATTATGAAAATGTAAGCCGTATAAAGTATGCGTTATTTGAAGCGCTTTATAATCAGTTTGAATTAACGGCAAGTGATGAGCGTCGCCGTGCATTTACAGATTTTTGTGATACTCATTCAAATACGTTAAAGACCCTCGAATCAGATAACTTAACATTTGATTATTACTTGCAGTGGCAAGCGCATATGCAATTGGCATTGTGTCAAAAAAGTTGTGCAGAGCTAGGTATGGCAATTGGCTTAATTAACGACTTAGCCGTTGGCTGTGCGGGTGATGGGGGTGAATTTAAAAATCAAAAGCCACTGTTTAGCCAAGGTGCAAGTGTAGGTGCTCCACCTGATCCATGGGCCGAAGCTGGCCAAAATTGGGGGCTTCCAGCACTAAATCCTCGAAGTCTTAGTAATAATCACTACCAATATTATCGCTCGCTCATTCGCGCAAACATGCAAAATGTAGGTGGACTTAGAATTGACCACGTAATGGCTATTAGGCGCTTATGGTGGTGCTTTGAAAACAATGGCGAACAAGGTGGCTGTTATGTTTACTACCCGTTTGAGCACTTACTCGCCATTTTAAAAATTGAATCACATATTAATCAGAGTATTGTTATTGGAGAAGATTTAGGCGTTGTGCCGCCAGAGGTAAGGCAGGCTCTAGCTTCAAGCGGTATATTTTCTAACAGTTTATTTTATTTTGAAAAACAACACAGTGGAGAGTTTTTAGCGACAGATGAGCTAGCAGCACAGTGTTTGTTAATGATAGCCAATCATGATGTACCGCCTTTTACAGGTTGGTGGCAGCATGCTGATTTAAATATTAAGCAACAATACAAGCTTATAACTTGCAGTGAATACGAGCAATTAAAGCAACAACGAATAGAAGAGCAGCATAGGATACTACGATTTATTAATCGCCATACCAATACAACCGAGCTTTTATTACATAGTAATTCAGCCGAAGTATATAACGCACTAGCATTGTGTTTGGCAGGTTCTCAATCGCGTCTATTTGCAATTCAAATAGACGATTTAGATGAGCAGAAATACCCGGTTAATATCCCCGGGACAGATAAAGAATATCCTAATTGGCGACGTGTATTAACGCATACCGGTGAAGAAATATTTACTAAAAATGGCTCACTTTTAGCTGCTATTGATTCAATAAGGAAAAGTTAAATGAGCAGTACAATTAATAAAAAATCGTCAGCACAGGACAGCTCAGTACATGAAAATAGCTATGATGCACAAGTACATGCATTAAATACAGGACGATTTAAAGACCCATTTAGCTTTTTAGGGGCACATAAAACAGATGCCGAAGTTGAAATCCGTCTTTACTTACCTTGTGCAATAAACGTAAGTGTTACATTAAATAATAAAAGCATTGAGGCGCAGCGCTACCAACAAAGTGACTTATTTATAGCTAAAGTTGATGCTCTACCCACCGCGCCTTATCAATGCATTGCTAAGTACATAAATAGCAGCACTACCTTTTATGATGAATATAGTTTTGAAAGCACACTTGATGCAGAGGCAATGTATTTATTTAACGAAGGCAGCCTTGAACATGCTTACTCTCATTTTGGTGCACATTTTAGTACTCAACAAAACGTAGAGGGTGTGCGCTTTTGTGTATGGGCACCCAACGCAGCAAGTGTTTCTATTATTGGTGAGTTTAATTTTTGGCAAGCTAATCGCCACTTTATGCGTTTTCATCCTGCAAGTGGTGTATGGGAGTTATTTGTACCGGGTCTTAAAGCCGACATGTGCTACAAATTTGCAATTACCGCGCAAAGTGGAGAAGTACTCGAAAAAGCCGACCCCTATGCCTTTAAAATGCAACAAGCACCGGGTACTGCAAGTGTTCTGCAGTATAAACCGGAACCTATAAAGCTTGGCGAAAAGGCACTTCAAAACAGGCAAAAACGCAATCATATTGATGCGCCAATTAGTATTTATGAAGTGCATTTAGGCTCATGGCAACGCGCTGAAAACAACCGTTATTTAAGTTACACAGAGCTTGCTGACAAACTCGTTAGCTACGCCCTTGAAATGAATTTTACTCACTTACAACTTATGCCAATAAGTGAATACCCGTTTGATGGTTCGTGGGGGTATCAGCCTGTTGGTTTATTTGCTCCTACTAGCCGTTTTGGCGACTACAACAGCTTTAAATACTTTGTAGAGCAGTGCCATAAAGCGAATTTGGGTATTTTACTTGATTGGGTACCAGGGCATTTTCCTAGTGATCCGCATGGTTTGCACCGATTTGATGGCACTCATTTATATGAGCATGCCGATAAGCGCCAAGGTTTTCATCCTGATTGGAATACCTACATTTATAACTACGACCGCCCTGAAGTTAAAAGCTTTTTGATTTCAAATGCTATGTATTGGTTACATCAATTTGGATTAGATGGTCTGCGTGTAGATGCCGTAGCCTCTATGTTGTATTTAGATTACAGCCGAAAAGAAGGCGAGTGGGTTGCTAATTGTTATGGCGGGCGCGAAAACTTAGGTGCAATTGAGTGTCTAAAGCAAGTCAATATGCGCAGTTATAAAAACAACCCAGGCATTATGATGGTGGCAGAGGAATCAACAGCGTGGCCGGGTGTCACCCAAAGTGTTGAGCACAACGGTTTAGGCTTTGGCTATAAGTGGAATATGGGTTGGATGAACGATAGTTTGCATTACATGCAGCACGACCCTCTTTATCGTCAGCATCATCATCACGAAATGACTTTTTCGATGGTATACGCTTTTAGCGAAAACTATATATTGCCATTAAGCCACGATGAAGTAGTACACGGTAAAGGCTCGTTAATTGAAAAAATGCCAGGCGATGATTGGCAGAAATTTGCAAATTTACGCGCTTACTACGCATTTATGTGGGCACACCCGGGTAAAAAACTCTTGTTTATGGGCGGTGAAATTGCTCAGAGAAAAGAGTGGGGGCACGATCATTCTATCGATTGGCATTTACTTGAGCACCAAAGTCATAACGGTATAAAGCAAACCGTAAAAGCGCTAAATACCGTTTATAAAAACCAACCCGCGTTGTATGAGTTAGATTCGAGTGCGGCTGGCTTTACCTGGATAGATAACAATAATAATCAGCAGAGTATTTTAAGTTTTGTCCGCTATGCTAAAAACGCAAAAGACTTTGTGGTTGTTATTGCTAATTTTACCCCCGCGTCATATGAAAACTATATTATTGGCGTACCGAGTAAAGGGCGTTACAAGGTTATCTTAAATACAGACAATACTCAGTTTTTTGGCTCTGGCGTTGAGGTAACTAAAGATTCATCGCAGATAGTTCACGCTACAAATGAATCAAATCATGGCTTTAAACACAGTATTTCAATTGCCATTGGTGGCTTAACAACTATTTACTTACAAAAGGTTGATGATGAGTAACCGATTTGATGTAGCCCCCGGTAATGTAGAACCGCTAGGTTCTAGTGTTATCAATAATGGAGTTAACTTCGCGCTTTATGCGCCAGGTGCAAGCCAAGCTTATGTGTGTTTGTTTGATAAAAGTGGCCATTCAGAAATTCTAAAAATGGCGATGAATATTAACGAAGGTGGCATTTGGAGTATTCATATTTCGCCATTAAACGCCGGCGCACTTTATGGTTTTAGAGTCGAGGGTGAATATAACCCTAAAAATGGCCAACTTTTTAACGAAAATAAGCTACTTATAGATCCATATGCAAAGGACTTGTTTGGTGAGTTCACATGGAGCGAACGCCATTATGGGCAAATGCCAATTGGTACTAAAAGCACCGTAAATAATGCGATTGATATACCTAAATCAAAAGTAGCTGCTCCTACGTTGTACGCGCATAAAAAGCCAAACCACCTTTGGTCAAACACGGTTATTTACGAGTGCCATGTTAAGGGAACAACGTGTCGTCATCCTAAAATACCTAAATCTCTACAAGGGAAGTTTTTAGGGTTAAGCCACCCAAGCTTTATTGAGCACTTACAAAGCTTTGGAGTTACAGCAGTTGAGCTTTTACCTGTTCATTCTTTTATTAGTGAGCAATTTTTAACAGGAAAAGGGCTGCAAAACTATTGGGGTTATAACACGCTTAACTTTTTTACCCCCCATAAAGACTATTTGGTAAACGACGATATAAACGAGTTTAAGCAAATGGTGCGCGAGCTTCATGCTGCCGACATAGAAGTTATTTTAGACGTTGTTTATAACCATACAGCAGAGGCAGGGGCCGACGGCCCAATATTATCGCTAAGAGGCTTTGATAACTTAGCGTATTACCGCACAGTAGAGGGTCAGCCTAATGTATATATAAACGATACCGGCTGTGGAAATACTATAAATATTGATCACCCTAAAACACTACAACTTGTTCTTGATAGCCTTCGTTATTGGGTTGAGGTAATGGGGGTTGATGGTTTTAGGTTTGATTTAGCGACGATTTTAGGGCGCTCAAAAGCAGGCTTTAGCTCTGCACATACTTTTTTACAAGTGTTAGCTCAAGACCCTGTGCTTAATAAGGTTAAGTTAATAAGTGAGCCTTGGGATATAGGTCCTGGTGGCTATCAGTTGGGTGCATTTCCGCCGCCATGGCGAGAATGGAACGATCAATACCGCGATGTAATTAGACGTTTTTGGCAAAGTGAAACGGGCATTATTGCCAACGTTGCAAAACGTTTGCATGGATCGTTTGATATTTTTGAGCACAGCCAACGTGGACCACTTAATAGCATTAACTTTATAACGAGTCATGATGGTTTCACGCTTGCCGATTTAGTGAGTTATGAGGAAAAGCATAACGAAGCTAATGGTGAGCAAAGCAGAGATGGACACAGCGCAAATCATTCGTTCAACTGTGGAGTAGAAGGCTTTACTAGTGACTCAAAAATAAACGCACTGCGTTTGCAACAACAAAAGAACTTTTTACTTACTTTAATACTCTCAAAAGGTGTTCCCATGATTGCTGCTGGCAGCGAAATGGCGCACTCTCAAGGGGGTAATAACAATGCTTATTGCCAAAATAATCGCACTAGCTGGCTTGCCTGGAAAGATTCTCAACTTAATCATTCGCTAACACGATTTATTGATGATGCTTTAAAAATTAGACGCGCGCACAGTGCGTTCAAACACAGTGTATTTTTAGATGATATAGACGAGCGTTTTACCGTTAAGTGGTTTACCGAACAAGGTAAAACCATGACCGACGCTCATTGGCATGAAGATACCAGACAGTTTTTAATGTATAGCTTACTTGATAAGCAAAACAATCATGCATTACTGATGGTATTTAATGCCAGTAAAAAAACAGTTTTTTGCCAAATGCCGCCTTCGCCTATTAATGCGCCGTGGCAAATGGTTTTATCAAGTGTAAATAATGCATCTGTGAGTAGTAATGAAGATGCGATGATTGAAATTTCAGCACAAAGTAGTTGGGTTTTTAGTGCTAATTTAGAGGATGTAAGTCATGGCTAAACAAAGTGAACAAGTGTGTGTAGTAAAGGGCTGGCAAGAAGGTCCTGTTATAGATGAAAGTACGCTTAAAGATGACTTAACACGGCATTTTTATTATACCCTAGGTCGCGATAAGGTCGGCGAATCAAGACTGTATTTATACCATGCTTTAGCGCTGACTATTCGCGACAGACTTGTTGCCCGCTGCAGAGAAACGAATCAACAAATTAAGCAAGAGAAACGCCGCAAAACGGCTTACCTTTCTCTTGAATTTTTAATGGGACGTGCGCTGGGTAATGCAATACTAAACCTAGATTTAGACGACCAAGTTGCTGCTGCATTACAAGAATACTGCACAACAGTAGAAACGCTTGAAGATGCCGAGCACGACGCAGGCTTAGGTAACGGTGGTTTGGGCCGCCTAGCTGCTTGTTTTTTAGATAGCTGTGCAAGTCTTGCGTTACCGGTAATTGGTTATGGTCTTCGTTACGAATACGGCATGTTTAACCAATCCATTAAAGATGGCAACCAAATTGAGCAACCAGATAACTGGCTGCGCGAAGGGCACCCATGGGAGCTAAGCGCGCCAGAGCATGCAAAACGTGTAAAATTTGGCGGTTATGTGCAAAGTTACACAGATAAATTTGGCCGAGAGCATCGCCAATGGATGAGTTCACAAGATGTATTAGCTGTACCTTACGATGTCCCTGTCCCAGGTTATAAAAACAATATTGTAAATACGCTACGCTTATGGAAATCAGAAGCGACAGACGAATTTAATTTGACCGAATTTAATGCAGGCAGTTACTCAGAAGCCGTCGCACAAAAAAACCTAGCTGAACAAATTACCATGGTGCTGTATCCAAACGACAGCAGCGAAAATGGTAAAGAGCTTAGATTGCGCCAACAATACTTTTTATCATCTGCGAGTATTCAAGACGTAGTTGATCAGTGGGTTTCCCAACATGGCGAGAGCTTTAGCGACTTTGCTGACTTTCATGTTTTTCAGTTAAACGACACGCACCCAAGTATTGCTGTTGCAGAGCTGATGCGTATTTTAATTGATGATTACGAACTTGATTGGAACGATGCGTGGCAAATCACCACCAAAACGATGGCCTACACAAATCATACGCTACTTCCTGAAGCGCTTGAAAAGTGGTCTGTTTCGTTGTTTTCAAAATTATTACCACGCATTTTAGAAATAGTTTACGAGATAAACGCACGCTTTTTAGCACAAGTTGCACAGCAATGGCCGGGTGATGTTAATAAACAGCGTGCATTGTCGTTGATTGAAGAGGGCGATGAGCCGCAAATTCGTATGGCTTACTTAGCCATTGTAGGTAGTTACTCTGTAAATGGCGTGGCAGCACTGCATACCGAACTGTTAAAAGCGGGCCTATTTAAAGAGTTTTACGCGCTGTGGCCTGATAAGTTTAATAACAAAACAAATGGTGTTACACCAAGACGTTGGGTTGCACATTGTAATCCTGTTTTAAGTAAATTAATCAGCGAAAAAATTGGTCATGACTGGGTTAAGAACTTTTCAACAATTAGCGACCTACGTCGTTTTTACGATGACAAATCATTTCATGGGCAATGGCAAAATGCTAAACGCGAAAACAAACAGCGTTTAGTTGATTTAGTTAAAGCGCGCTGCGATGTTGATTTTGACGTATCGATGATGTTTGACGTACAAGTAAAGCGTATTCATGAATACAAACGTCAGCTATTAAACATACTTCATGTGATTCATTTATATGACCGTATTCGCCGTGGTGATACCCAAGGGCTTGTTCCTCGCTGTGTTTTATTAGGTGGTAAAGCGGCACCGGGTTATTACATGGCTAAAAAAATTATTAAGCTTATTAATAACGTGGCAGAGGTTATAAATAAAGACCCGTTAGCAGCCCCGTATTTACGTGTTGCATTTTTACCTAACTACAACGTAACCGCTATGGAAGTTATTTGCCCTGCAACCGATTTGTCAGAGCAAGTATCTACTGCAGGCAAAGAAGCGTCTGGTACTGGTAACATGAAGTTTATGATGAATGGTGCATTGACAATAGGGACGCTCGATGGTGCAAACATTGAAATTAGAGATGCCGTTGGTGCAGACAACTTCTTTTTGTTTGGGGCACAAGCGCATCAAATTGATGATATTAAATCGCGTTACAATCCTGAGCACTTAATCGCACAAAATAGCGATTTAAATAATGTAATGCACTTACTCGAAAGCGGCCATTTTAACTTGTTTGAACCATGCTTATTTGACGATATAACAAATGCAATTAAGAGCCCGCACGATCCATGGCTTGTTGCGCACGATTTTGAAAGTTATGTAGCAGCTCAAAAAGAAGTTGATAAAGCTTACGCAGATCAAACCTACTGGACACAAATGAGTATTTTAAATACGGCAGCCAGTGGAATGTTTTCAAGTGATAGAACCATAAGCCAATACAGTGAAGACATTTGGCATTTAGAACCCCTCAATATTAGTGAAACAGACTTAACGACAACTAAAAGCCATGCCACTAACAGCCTAGACTAAATGGAGAGAGTATTATGCCCAATTATGCAAATCGCTACATAAGTAGCCTAACCAGAGAAACTTACGCGTTAATACTGGCAGGCGGACGCGGTTCTCGCCTGCATGAGCTAACCGATTGGCGAGCAAAGCCAGCAGTTTACTTTGGTGGTAAACATCGAATTATCGATTTTCCACTATCAAACTGCATTAACTCGGGCGTGAGACGCGTTGGTATTGCCACACAATATAAATCGCATTCATTAATTCGCCATGTAAACCGCGCGTGGGGCCACTTTAAAAAAGAGCTGGGTGAGTCGGTTGAAATACTACCTGCATCTCAGCGCCAAGGTGATGATTGGTACTGTGGCACCGCCGATGCTGTTTTTCAAAACATAGATATTATTCGCCACGAACTCCCTAAATATGTGATGATTTTGTCTGGAGATCATGTGTACCGCATGGACTATGGCGCTTTATTGGCTGAACATGTGCAAAAAGGGGCTGATATGACGGTATGTTGTATTGAAGTGCCTGTTGAAGAAGCTGCAGACACATTTGGTGTAATGACCGTTGATGAAGAAAATAGAGTGTGTCGTTTTGATGAAAAACCAGCAATGCCGAGTTCTGTACCTGGCAAGCCAGGTACATGTTTAGCATCAATGGGAAATTACATTTTTAATACTGAATTTTTGTTTGAGCAACTTAAAAAAGATTCTGAAAATGAAGGTTCTGGCCGAGATTTTGGTCACGATATTATCCCCGCGATTATAGAAGAGCATAATGTATTTGCGTTCCCATTTAGAGATCCAAATCAAGAAGGGCAACCTTATTGGCGTGATGTAGGTACACTAGATTCGTTCTGGGAGGCTAATATGGAACTGGTAATGCCAGAACCACAACTCGACTTATACGATCCAACATGGCCAATATGGACATATCAAGAGCAGCTACCACCTGCTAAGTTTATTTTTGATGACGATGATAGACGCGGTATGGCCTTGGACTCAACCGTGTCGGGTGGGTGTATTATTTCGGGCTCCGCAGTTAGAAAATCCCTCTTGTTTTCTAATGTGCATGTTCGCTCATTTTGTACCATTGAGCAGTCGGTAATTTTACCCGGTGCAGTTATAAACCGAGGCTGTAAAATTAAGCGTGCGATAATAGACCGAAGCTGTGAAATACCTGCAGGCCTTGAAATAGGCTTTGACCCTAAAACAGATGAAGAAAACGGCTTTAGGGTATCTAAGAAAGGCATCGTTCTTGTTACTCGTGATATGCTCACTGAGCTTGCAAAAAAATTAGAGCGCCAAGCGCGTGAGAATAAAAAGCTAGCGTAACAATAAGTTAAATATTAAGCACGACAACAAAGCTTGCTCATTCATGAGCAAGCCCACACAGGTTTAAAGGAAGTAGTAAATTAATGCATGTATTAATGGTTGCAGCAGAAAATGACGCGTTACCAGGCGCAAAAGTAGGCGGTGTGGCAGATGTAGTACGCGATGCCCCAAGGGCGCTCGCAAAGCAAGGTATAACGGTTGACGTTGTTATTCCTGACTACGGGTTTGAGCCGCTTGAGCGTATTTATATAGGTGAAGTAACCGTTGCATTTAATGCTCAACCGCATGTATTAACAGTTTTTAAAGTACAACAAGCCCAAAATAATGTAAGCCAAATTGTTATTAGCCACCCGCTATTTAGTGAATCAGGCAGTGTATATTGTAACGATGCACCGGGGAGGCCTTTTGCAACTGATGCGACAAAATTTGCTTTATTTAATGCGGCCGTCTGCGAAGCATTATTACAAGGTGTATTAAAGCGCCCTACAGCGCTACATTTACATGATTGGCACAGCGCCTGCGTTGCAGTTTTACTTAAGTTTGAGCCACGTTATAGCTCACTTAATACCTTACCCATTGCCTACACAGTGCATAATATTGCACTGCAAGGTATAAGACCCTTTAAACATGATGATTCAAGCTTAGAGGCATGGTTTCCGTCACTTAGTTATAATGGCCAGCAACTATGTGACCCGCGTTATCCGCATTGCTTTAACCCTATGCGCAGTGCAATAAATCTGTGCGATAAAATACATGTTGTATCACCAACCTACAGCCAAGAGGTTCTTGAACCTAGTAATTACGAGCATGGTTTTTTTGGTGGCGAAGGGCTTGAGCAAGATCTGCAAAATGCAGCAAGCCAAGGAAAGCTTGTCGGTATTTTAAATGGCTGCGAATATCCAAGCAATGCACTTGAAGGAGCAACTCTCGCCGATTTTTATAGCCAAGCCGAGAACACTTTATTTACTTGGATGGCAAATAGCGAGCAGTTACAAAGCGGCTACTATATTGCCCACCAACGACTACAGCAATTTAAAGCAACGATTAATAATGGCCCATTAGTCACAAGCGTTGGCCGACTTACAGAGCAAAAAGTGTTGTTATTGTGCCAGCAAGTTAATGGAGCTTTAGCTATTGATAAAGTGTGCCAAGTTATTAATGAATATAACGGCAGACTCATTGTTTTAGGTTCGGGTGACAAAGAACTCGAAAGCATATTTACCAAAGCAATGGCGCGTAATTCTAATCTTTTATTTTTGAAGGGTTATGGTCAAGGTGTTGGCGATTTAATGTATCAACTAGGTGACTTATTTTTAATGCCAAGCTCGTTTGAACCTTGTGGCATTAGCCAAATGCTAGCAATGCGTGCCGGGCAACCCTGTTTAGTACACAGTGTTGGCGGATTAAAAGACACGGTAAAACATCATGAAAATGGTTTTAGCTTTAATGGCGACACGTTAGCAACACAAACGAGTAATTTAATTAGCTGTTTAGTCGAAACTCTCTTAATTAAAAAGCAGAATCCTAAAAAGTGGCATAAAATTAAGCACAGCGCAGAGCAAATGCGTTTTTCGTGGCCGCAAGTGGCAGCTGATTATATAACAACCTTATACCGGTAAATCGTTACTGTATTGCAAAGTTTAGTGACAATTGTGCCTGCTTAGGGTTTAATTACTTAGTATTATATAAAAACTAAGAAGTAGGTAATGTGTCTGTATTTGTTGCAAGGCAAGCAATATTCAATCGAAGAAAAAAAGTAGTAGCCTATGAGCTACTTTTTCGTGATAGTCCTAAAAATTATTTTCCAGATATTGCCGAAGGCCAAGCAACAGCAAGGCTTATTATGGAAAATCAATTAAATTTAGGTACACGTCATATTACATCAGGCAAAAAGGCACTTATTAATATAGGGCCTGAATCATTAAAACTCGATTTATGTGCTTTTTTACCATGCCAAGATGTTGTTATTGAGTTGCTCGAAAGCATTGAGCCTACCGACGACAACTATGAACTATGCCGAGGCTTATTTCATAGTAACTATAAGCTCGCACTCGATGACTTTGTGTATAAACCACAGTGGGATCGTTTTTTAAAGCTTGTGAAGCTCATTAAATTTGATATTGCAATTACACCTCTTAGTGAAATACAACCCATAATTAATAAGTTACAAACGCATAAACAAATAAAAATACTTGCCGAAAAAATAGAAACACAAGACGACTATAAGCTAGCCTTTGATATGGGGTTTGATTATTTTCAAGGCTATTTTTTTGCAAAACCCACCATGATAAAACAAAATGACATTGACTATAACTATGGTTTAGTTGTCGCTATTTACGCCGAAATAATGAAAACAAGTCCAGATATAAAAACTATATCTGGACTATTTGAGCTTGATGCTGCACTTGCATATAAATTGCTGCGTTTAATTAACAGTGGTGTTTTTCCTATACAAAGCGAAATATCATCACTTAAGCAAGCGCTTGTGTATTTAGGGCATGAACGCCTTAAAAAGTTTGTCAGCCTTATTGTTACTGCTCATACCGCAGGTAAAAAACCTGCAGAGCTAATGCAAGTGTGTGTTGTACGTGCTCGCTTTTGTGAGCTTTTGGCAAAAAAGGTTAATGAGAGCCAGTCAGGCGAAGCATTTTTAACTGGGTTATTTTCGTTGCTCGATGCAATCCTTGATCAACCCATGAGCTTGCTTGTTGAAAAGCTACCTTTTCCTGATGAAATAAAAACGGCATTATTAGGGGACAAAAACACACTGTATTATATTTTAAATGTTGTTAAAGCATACGAAACAGGAAGCTGGTGGGCACTTGAGCAAGCTGTACTTTTGCTAAATATAGATAGTGCTATACTACCTCCACTTTACCAGCAGTCGGTCGATTGGGCTGACAGTTATAAGAACAATATTTAACGGATAATAGCTTTAATGCGCAATTATAATATGGACTTTATTCGCGGCGTTGCCGTGCTTGGCCTAGTTTACATGAATGCTTACGCCTTCGGCCTTTTTGAATACGGATATACCTCCTTAACTAATCCTCCTGTTAGCGACTCAATTATTCATACCTTTAGCAGCGTGTTTGTAGACGGGCGTTTTAGAACGCTGTTTAGTTTGCTTTTTGGTGCCGGGCTTTACATTCAGTGGCAACGTTATAAGTGTGAATTGCAGTTAAAAAGCAGACTTTATTGGTTGATCCTCTTTGGGTTAGCACATGGTTTTTTACTTTGGGCAGGTGATATTTTATTTGTTTACGGTGTATCTGGCTGGTTTGTTATTAAATATTTAGAGAGTGATAACAGCGTACTTTTAAAAAGAGGACTTGAGTTTATTTTGTTATCGGGGGTAGCTACTTTTCTTATAGTATCTAGCGTACCCGATGAAGTGATTTACCGCGATTCAGCACAGTTTATAGATTTATATAACCCACACTATATTGATTACTTTATTAGTAACCTAGCTATGAACACATTGATGCTTGTTATGGTGCCAATAATGACAATGTGGATGTGCGTGGGTCTTATGCTCATTGGCATTTATTTATATAAACAAGACGTTTTTAGTAAAGGCTTAACGTTTCAGCAATTAATAGTTTGCGGTGTAATGACCCTTGTTTTTTGTGGAATCAGGCTTTATGCATCACAGCTTGATGGCAGCTTAGGGTATGGGGTGCAAGAGTTTGTAAATATGTTTGCGGCCCTAGGTATGGCTACGCTGTATATTCATTTAATTGTTAAATTTTGCAATAACAGCGCACACGTTGGCAAGCTTATTCAACAAGCAGGGCGCTTAGCATTTACTTTATATATTAGCCAAACTCTCATGCAATTATTGTTATATAAAGTGCTATTTACGCATTGGGTGCTCAGTTTTGATCGTATTGACTATTGGTTAGTTGCATCGGCATTAGTTGCGCTGCAGCTCATATTTACCTTTTTATACAGTCGCTATTTTAATCAAGGCCCGCTTGAATGTGTATGGCGTAAATTAACGAAAGCAAAAATTAATGCTTAAACACCTATAAATAGTAAATTAGGGGCGAAAAAATAGTGCGGGTGGTTTACACTACTCGCCTTAAAAATTACTACGCTATAAGTGCCATGACCGAATTAAAACGTTTAAATAAATTTATTAGTGAAACAGGATTTTGTTCACGCCGCGAAGCCGATAAATATATTGAGCAAGGTCGTGTCAGCGTTAATGGCTACTCACCAGAAATGGGCGTAAAAGTAGCCGCTACCGATGTTGTATTAATTGATGGTAAGCCTCTTAAAGCCACGCCAAAGCGCGTTTACATTGCCTACAATAAACCCGTTGGCATCACGTGTACTACCGAAAGTAAAATTCAAAGTAATATTATACGAGCAGTTAACTATCCAACGCGCATATTCCCAATAGGGCGCTTAGATAGACCGTCTGAAGGGCTTATATTTTTAACTAACGAAGGCGACATCGTTAATAAAATTTTGCGTGCTGGCAATAATCACGAAAAAGAATACGTTGTTACGGTAGATAAACCGCTTAATCGTCAGTTTGTTACAAAAATGGCGAATGGCGTGCCTATTTTAGATACCGTCACTAAAGAATGTAAAGTGACGCAAAGCGGTCCCAAAGAATTTAAAATAGTACTTACCCAAGGCTTAAACCGTCAAATACGCCGCATGTGTGAATACTTAGGCTACGAAGTTGTAACCTTAAAACGTACGCGCATAATGAACGTAACACTTAAAGGTTTAAAAGTAGGGCAGTGGCGTCATCTATCAGATATTGAAATGGCGCAAATAAACGATTCGATTTCTGATTCTGGTAAAACCCAAGAGCACTCGCTTGATACTAATAAGCAATCAGAAAATAATGCACCTTTAGCACCTAAAAAACGTGATTTTCAGGGCGAAAACCCACGACGCTTTAATAATGGTGATCGAAATAGTGAGCGAAGTAATGAGCGAAATACAAATCGTAACTCTGAGCGTAGCAATGCTAACGGAGAGCGCAAAAATGAGCGAACTAATACTCCTTATCAAAAGCGTTCTACCACGTATGTGGGTAAGCCAAAAAGCATTAAAGAAAACAAATCGTCTAATGCTAAATCAGACTCAAAACCAAGCTCAGGCCGTATACTTAGTCTAAAAAAATAGTGCGCAGCTAAATGATGGTATTATACCAATCTGCTTAATTAATTGAGCTATTTTGAGGTAAGAAAACCGTGTCGATAACAAGGCAAAAATTTCGTTATTTAGTTGTTCTATATCAGAAATTTTTAACACAGTTAGCGTCAGGTTTAAGCCCTCAAATTGATCAAGTATTATTGCGGATTGGTATTTATCACTACCACTGTATTTCTTGTACTATATTACCCAGTGGGCTTGTAACGCCCACTAAATTTACGTTGTTATTTTGCAAACTCACCAACTTACTCTTATCTAAATACCATCTAAAACTGTGTTTCCTGTAGCTTTTTAAGTCAAGCACAGTCAGTTTTGAGCAACTGTATTCATAATCAGTTGGGCAAGTGCCTACTTCAAGTAATTGATATTCTTGCTGCCATATATTGTCGCTGTATTTATTGGCAAGTAACTTTGCTGAAATACATACCGACGTCCACAACCATAAGTAAATTAAAATAGGCAAAAACAGTGGTATAAATGCGCTGCGGAACTTCCCATGCACATCAATATAATCTTTGACCGTATGTTTAAATTCAAAGTTACTATTATACTTTTTATATAAGTGCCTAAATAAAACTACCGACAGCACTATCGTCATTATAGGAAATAACGTAAACGTTAAAGTGTCGTATATACCGTTGGGGATAAAAGCGGGATCGGCTTGTTCATCCCATGTAAGTAAAGCCAGTGGGGGAGCCGTTGCTATAAGTAGTAGAGCGCTATTGAATAGTTGTTTAAAGGTCACAGAGATTCACTTATAAAATGCTGCTTGTATAAAGCCCAAATTAGCGCTTAAATGCTAAAACCAATGCAAAATAAGAGTATACCGAAATAAATCGCAATCGCCGATAATGCGTTTTTAGAGCGCAGGCGTTTAGCTAGATCGCGTGTACCATCAACCATGCCTGAAATCACAAGTAGTAAACCACCTGTAAATCGGTAGTTGTTTAAGTTTACATTACCATTATCGTCAGTTATAAAACGTAAATAACCAAAAAGTATAAAAAGGCTGCCCGCTATTAGTAGTGCAATTTTAAAGTTTTCCAAGGCTTTTCCATAATATTGAGTTAGATGTTAAAACGCCACTGAGTCTAGCTAGTATAATTTTACTATATTTCGAATTCAAATTTTGCCTAAATCCATTAAATGTCCTCATTATGTCGCTATATTAGGCGTATATACGCTAAAGCTTGATTTATATTGTGCATTAGCAAGTACACCTTAGTTATATGCTGGGTAAGCTGTTAAGATGCGCCGTCTTAATAATGTAGAAAGGTTACAGAAGTAACATGTCAAAATTTTTCTTTATGGGTAAGCCCGACATAATGGGTAAAAATAACAGTAATGGATTTGCGCCAAATCGTACCGCAAAGGTAGGCACAGAGTTACACCAGCTAACGCTAATTGTAAACTCAGCTGAACGACAATCAGAAATAGAAGCCATACTAGAAGAGCATTCGCTGTTTGCTTCAATTGAAGTTAAAGCAGACGTACCAGAAGATATTCGCGAACTAGACTTTGCGCTTAGTAAATCCACACCACAAGTATTTGATAAAGTACCAGAGCGTAACGCACCTTGTGTATGTGGTAGTGGCAAAAAATATAAAAAGTGTTGCGGTTAGTTTCTTAACAACTAAATATGTAGCCTTTCTTTTTTTATCGGTATTAAATAAAAATGCCACAGGATTTTGAACCTGTGGCATTTTTTAATGTTAACCAATTATATGTTTAACTACTTACGAGGCTCGTAATCAATTCTAAATATAACCGTGTACAGTACTGGCACTACAATTAGAGTCAAAATTGTAGCAAAGCCCAAACCAAACATAATTGTTACCGCCATTGACTGGAAGAACACGTCAAATAACAGCGGGATCATACCCAAAATAGTAGTTATAGCTGCCATTGCAACTGGTCGTACACGGCTCACACCAGAGTCAAACACGGCTTCATAGGGCGATTTACCTTCCCTTAATTCAAGGTTTATTTGATCAACTAATACAATACCGTTTTTAATTAGCATACCGCTTAAGCTTAACAAACCAAGTAGCCCCATAAAGCTAAACGGCGCATTCATCGCTAATAAGCCTGCACTTACACCAATTATAGCAAGTGGCACTGTTGCCCATATAATTAGTGGTTGTTTAAGCGAGTTAAAAAGTAATACGGTAACTGCAAACATAGCTAAATAACCCAGTGGTAATGAGCCAAATATTGCTTTTTGAGCATCGCTTGATGACTCATATTCGCCGCCCCATTCAAGTTGGTAACCACGTGGTAGTTCCATGTTCTCTATTGGGCCGCGAATACGTGCAAATAATTTAGCGGGTGTTTCATCACCTAATACATTGTTATCGGCCATTACCGTGATTGTACGTTTGCGATCGCGTCGCATTATTAAGCTGTCTTCCCACTGCACATCAAATTCGTCTACAACTTGGGTCACTGGTATAAATACACCAAGAACTGGGCTGTATATTTGAAGGTCGTGTACGCTTTCTACGTTTAAGCGCTCGTTAGCAGGAGAGCGAGCAATAATAGGTAGTAACTGTGTACCATCGCGATATACGCCCACTTGTTTACCCGATAAGCTCGTTAGCAACACATTATCTAAGTCTGATTTACTAATACCTAATCGACGTGCTTTTTGCTCGTTAAACTGCGGGCGAATCATTTTGGTACGTGCGCGCCAGTCATCACGAATATTATATGCGCCTTCGTCTTCACCAATCAGCTCTTCGGCTTTAGCGGCTAGTTGTCTTAAAACAACAGGATCAGGGCCCGAAAAACGCGCTTCTATTTTTGCATCAGTAGAAGGGCCAATTTCCATCGGTTTAATTTTAAGCTGTGCAGAGAGTGCATGATTGCTTGAGTAATCACGCACTGTTTGCATTACAGTTGCTACGGCTTCTCTGTCGGCAACACGAATAATTAATTGCCCATACGCGGGATATGATTTTTCAGGCGCGTAGGTAAGCATAAAGCGCGGTGCACCTTGGCCCGTAGTACTTGTTACTTCTTCGACAAGGTCTTCTTTTTGCAAAAACTCTTCAAGCTTTTTAACGCCCTCAAGGGTTGAGCGAATATCAGAGCCTTGCTCTTGCCAATAATCTACATAAAACATAGGTGTATTAGAGGCAGGGAAAAACGACTGTTTTACAGAGCCAAAACCAACAACCGCAGTACATAGCAAAACAACCATTAATATAAGCGTGGTTTTTCTAAAGTGCAGTGCTAAATCTAAAATCGCTTTATAACCATTAAAAATAAAACCTTTGTACGGGTCTTCATCTTCTTGGCCTTCTTCGTTTTTAAATTCGTTTTCTTTAAACATTAAATTGGCAAAAAATGGCGTTAATGTTATGGCTGTTATCCAGCTTAATAAAAGCGAAATAAACAACACCCAAAACAAGCTACCGGCAAATTCACCACTGGCATCAGAGCTTAAACCAATTGGCGCAAAGGCAGTGACTGCAATTACTGTAGCTCCAAGTAAGGGCCATTTTGTTTGCTCAACAATGTTAACAGCCGCTTTTAGTTTTGTTTGGCCACGTTTAAGGTTTATAAGTATGCCTTCGGTGACGACTATGGCGTTATCAACTAGCATACCAAGAGCAATAATAAGTGCTCCAAGCGATATACGTTGCAAGTCGATAGCAAACAACTTCATAAATATAAACGTACCCAGTACGGTAAGCAGTAAAATACCACCAATTAAAATGCCGCTTTTTAGACCCATAAATAACAGCAGTACAACAATAACAATCGCAATGGCTTCAAGTAAGCTGATAATAAAACCATCAACCGATTTTTGAACCTCTTGTGGTTGGTTGTATACAGAATTTATGTGAATACCATGAGGGCGTTGATATTCAAGTGATGCTAAATGCTCATCTATGTTTTTACCCACATCAACCACGTTAACACCCGACATAAACGATACGCCAATAAGTAAAGCTTGCTGAGAGTTATAACGAATAATGTTATTTGGTACTTCTGCGTACTCTCTGTAAACCTTGGCTACATCGCCTAAGTAAATAAGCTCATTGGCACCTGATTTTGAAATTAATAAGGTTTCGAGCTCTTTTACATCTTTAAATTCGCCAGTAGGGTGCAAGCGAATTGACTCATCGCCAACACGAATTTTACCTGCGTTAGATACCGTATTTTGCGATTGCAATAACTGGAATATATGGCTTGGCGCAATACCTAATTGAGCAAGCTTACGCGTAGAAACTTCAACCATTACTTGCGCTTGTTGTTGCCCCGCAACGGTTACTTTACTAACGCCTTTAACCAATACCAGCTCACGCTTTAAAAAATCGACGTAATCTTTAAGCTCGTCATACGAGTAGCCATCACCAGTTACCGAATACATAACACCGTAAACATCGGCAAAGTCATCCAAAATAGTACTAGGATAAACACCACTAGGTAACGACGGAGAAAGGTCGTTAATTTTACGGCGCATTTCATCCCAAATTTGGCGAAGCTGCTCTTTACGATAATTGCTTTTCATTTCTACTGAAATTTGCGATTTACCGTTAGATGAAATGGAGGTAACGTAATCAACATAAGGGAGTTGCTGAATCGCGTTTTCAATCGGAAAAGTAACTTCTTCTTCAACTTGCTGCGGCGAAGCGCCAGGGTACATGGTAATAACCATGGCTTTTTTAAGCGTAAACTCAGGGTCTTCTAGTTGCCCTAAATCAAAGTACGACACACTACCGCCAATTAATAGAAGCAGCGTAAACATCCAACTGATTACTTTTTTCTCTATGGAGAGTTGTGCAAAGCTCATAATTATAAGCCTCGCTCTTTATTCCATGCTCTTACTTTCATGCCTTCTTTTAGTGAATGCACACCGGCTGAAACTACAATTTGGCCTTCTTTAATACCACTTAACACTTCAATACCATCGCGGTGCAACTGGCCAACCTTCACAGCTTGTTTGTGTACTTGGCTAGTTTTTGAATCAAAAAGCCATACGTAGGCGTTATCTTCAATTGATTCTTGCGGCTCAGAAAACACCGACTCGATAGGTAGTATTGTGTAGGCAACTTGCGAGCGCGTTACTTTGCTTAAATCAATAAGCACACTACCCGTCATACCTGCGAGTAAATTAAAGTCCTCAGGTACTGGTAGCGAAAATACAACCTTATAAGTAAGTGTTGCAGGATCTGCTTGGGTATCCCACTCTTTAATATCAAGTATGTACTCTTTGTCGTCAAAGCCATCAAACTTTACAGTAGGGTGGTAATCGGTGCCTTTTTTAAAGCGAGCGACTATTTTTTCAGGAACCTGAATTTCTACGTCCATTAAATCGCGTGTTTCTAAACGTAATATATTTTGCTTTGCTTGAATATTTTCAAAGTTTTTAACAAATACTTTTGCGACCGTGCCTGAAAATGGCGCGCGCAGCTCGCTGTACTCAAGGTTTGTTTGTGCAATTTTAAATGCAGACTCAGCAATTTGCATATTAGCAGTGGCTTCATCTAATTCTGATTGGCTGGTGATTTTTTTCTCAAACAATTGCTCAATACGGCCAAGTTGTGACTTTGCCAGCTCAAAGCGTGCTTTACGTTCGTCAAACTGTAACTGAAAATCTTCTGGATCCAGTTTTGCTAATAAATCACCTTTTTCAACGTGTTCACCAGCAAGCACAGGAAACTTAACAAGTTCGCCGTTTACCCTAAAAGCTAGGTAAGAGCCTTGGTTTGCAACAACCTCAGCAGGAAAGCTGCGAATGTTAGTTTGCGTATCATGACCTATGTTGAATAATTTAACAGGGCGAATAGGCTCTTCTTTAACTTGTTGTTCTGGCTCAGAACAGGCTATTAAGCTAAGTAAGGTCGTTGTTAATAAACATAGACGAAAGAGTTTCATGTCTTCTCCGTTGCAATGATGGCAAAATAATTAAGTGCAGCATACGCTGCAAACATATAAAATAAAAATCATTAAATTTTAGAAACTCAATAAGTTTTACTTATGATGTTGCAGAGCGGTATATGAAGCTGAATCAATTAATAATTTTAGATGCCATAGTACAAAGCGCAAGCTTAAGCGGAGCAGCACTAAAGCTACATAAAACGCAGCCAGCGCTTACACTCGCCATTAAAAACTTAGAAGCCAAAATAGGATTTGAGTTACTAGACAGAAGTAAGTACCGATTACAGCTTACTGAAAAAGGGCGAATTTTTCACCGCGAAGCGAAGCAACTTCTGCATGCCAACGACGAGCTGGCACAACTTGCTGAAGAATTAGCATTAGGCAATGAGCCTCAATTTAGAATTTGTTACGAACAACTGTGCCATATGCAAAGTTACAATGAGATCATAAGTAATACTTTTAGGTTGTTTACTAGCACCGAATTTAGCTTAACAAGCGGAAAACGCTTTATTTCATTAGAGCAAGTAAACAGTGGGCAAGCCGAATTAGGCATTGGCCCGTGGTTTGACTTATTTCATGCAACAGGCGACTTAGAAAGTGTACCAATTGGCAAGCTTGCTATTGGCATTGTGAGCGCTAAAGGCGTACTCCCTCAAAGGCTCACCTATAGCGAACTGCAAACGTATCCGTGTTTAGCCATGTTTGAAAGTGACTTGAGTATCGACAGCGACAGGCTATCGTACTCAAAAGGCTCCGCCATGATGAAAATTGATGATGTATCGACCTTAAAATCGTTTTTACTTTCAGGTGCTGGGTGGGCAATGATGAGCCTAGAGCACTGCGACTCTGAAATAAAAGCTGGCTTACTTCAAGAAATACACATAACTGACCGAGAGCATAAGTTTAGTGCGCAAATTAGAGCCTTTAGGCAGCATGCAATGCACCACGGCCCTGTAGCGCGTACTATTTGGGAGCAATTTAAAGTACTTAGTGAGGCGTATTTAAATGAACGCTGATATTGATAAAGAAACACTTATTTATACTGTTATCGCAGGCATACCAATAGGCAAAGTAGCAAGTTACGGGCAAGTTGCCGCTCTTGCGGGCTATCCGCAAAACTCACGGTTGGTTGGGCGCTTATTAAAAGTGATGCCAAACGACTCAGTTATACCTTGGCACAGGGTAGTGAATAGCCAAGGTAAAATATCATTCCCTGAAGGTAGCGAAAAATACCAAGAACAACGTGAAAAGTTATTATCAGAAGGCGTATTGTTTAAAAACGACAAAGTGAATATGCGCGAGTGCCGATGGCAGTAGAAGACAAGGAATGGCTTAATAATAGTATTTAAACATTGTTACCAAGCCAAGCATGTTGACCACTTTTTTATTTATGAAGTTTAGCAATACATATAAATAACCTGATATTTGAGCATTTAGTTTTATCTTCAATACAAGCTCCTTACTAACCTAGATTATCGCTAAATGAAAAAGTTACAAAAAAGGGGCATATTTTCTACTTTCTAGCCATCAAAAATACAAAGAGATTAGCCTAAAGTTCTTCCACACCTACCTATACCTGCGTTTTCATGCAATCCACTAAAAATAAAAGTTTGGCATGCCACTTGAACTAACAATCTGTCGTAGAAAATAATGAGCATATCCGTGGTGGTACAAGAGCTCGCTTTAAAGGGTATCTCATATACAGCTAAGTAAAAATTCTTAAAGCTATAATAAAAGTGGCTAGAACGTGTTTGAAGAACACGATTTATGCTCATCGGTACGTTATTAATTATCGAAATGACCAAGCGTATATATTTAGTTTTGAGTGTGACAATTTTTAAAAACTTGATTTTAAGGACTAACCAAATATGACTGACCCTACTTTAGTTATTTTAATGTACTTTGTGATCCCTATTTGGCTTGTAGCTGGCATTGCGGATTGGTTTTGTCATCGACGTAGTAATATTTCTACAACAAGTGGTGCAAAAGAGTCGTTTATTCATTTATTAATGTTTGCCGAAGTGGGTATACCGTTAATTCTTGTTTTAATTTTTGAAGTTAATAGTTTGATTATTGCTATTAGTATCTTGTTGTTTTTTATTCATGAACTTACAGCAATGTGGGATGTAACTTACGCGGTAAGTAAACGTAGAGTGGGGCCAATAGAGCAGCATATACATAGCTTTTTAGAAATGATACCGCTGTTGGCTTTAGTATTAATTATTGCGCGGCACTGGGAGCAATTTACAGCATTATTTACTCCTGGGGGCTTTCCTCCCGAATTTACGCTCCAATTAAAAGAGTCACCAATACCAATAACTTACTTGATAACAGTGCTACTCATATCACTCGTGCTAGAGTTTATGCCTTATTTAGAAGAGTTCATTCGCGGTATACGTGCTAAAAAAGACAACGCATAAAACCAGTTTGATAAATAGGTATAAAGCCTAAGTTGACTGCTTAAGCAGCTCTAGTTGTTTAAGCAGTTTGTTTATGCGTGCTTAAATAGGGTCACTCAACCTCGTACTAAGTCAAATAGTGCAGTGGGTAACTCAGGCTTTTAGGGTGTTTATAACCACGGTTTCACGAATACTTAGTGGATTTTGTTTAGATGTGATGCAAAAAGAGTAGGTAATAAAAGCGGCGTATACTCGCCGCTATTATGTTGTTTAACAATCATCTGTTGATGATTAAGGTAGATGTTGCCCACCTGTCACGCCCATTATTTCAGCGGTAATGTAACTTGACTCTTGCGAAGCTAAGTATACATATGTTGGGGCTAGCTCGGCAGGTTGGCCTGGTCTACCTAGTGGCACGTTATCACCAAATTCGGGAAGTTTTTTCGCCGGTTGGCCGCCACTTTGTTGTAGCGGAGTCCAAATTGGCCCTGGAGCAACACCATTAACCCGAATGCCTTTATCTATTACCATTTTTGCTAAACTTTTAGTAAAGCTAGTAATTGCGCCTTTAGTTGATGCGTAATCAAGAAGTCCAGCAGAAGGCTGGTAACATTGGATAGAGGTTGTGTTAATAATACTTGCCCCGGGTGGCATATGCTTTACTGCGGCCTTTGTTATCCAAAACATAGCAAATACATTTGTTGCATATGTTTGGCAAAATTGCTCGGTAGATAAATCTTCTAACTCGGCGACAAATTGTTGCTTACCAGCATTATTAACTAGTATGTCAATTGACCCCAAGTATTCAACGCTTTGAGCGACAAGGCTGTTACAGAAATCTTCATCAGATATGTCACCTGCAATACCCCAAGCCTTGTTACCACTGGCTTTTAGTATATCGAGTGTTTCTTTCGCATCGGTTTCTTCGCTGGGTAAGTAATTAATAACAACTTCAGCACCTTCTCTTGCAAATGCGATGGCTACGGCTTTTCCAATCCCAGAGTCGCCGCCTGTGATCAAAGCTTTACGGCCTTTTAACCTTTCGTGGCCCTCATAGGAATCTTCGCCATGATCTGCTTTAGGTTTTAAAATTTCATCTAGCCCTGGTTCCGGTTGATTACTGTCTTTTTCGGTACGTCCCATCTGATATTGGCTTCTAGGATCTTGCATAGTAAATTGATTAGTTGGCATATCAAAGTCTCCTCAACGTAAAGTTTAAGTTCGATTAATTGCATGTAATCACAAAAAGCGTAATCTCAGACAGCACAGCAATGCTGTTACTTCTCTTTGCTTAGCATGAATTGGGTGATGTAAAAAACATAAGAAGCGTGTGTGGTTGTAAAATGTCGAAGCTAAAGAGCGACTAACTGATTTAGCACGAATAGCAATATTATAGTTAGCTCGTAATGCTCCCACTCTGTCTCTCCTTTAAAATTGACATTTTTAGCCGTTTACGTACACCGCCTTCTTTATAAAAAAGCAATAGATATGCCACAGAGGTGCTTTTTAAATATTAAGCTATGTTACTTATTTTAAAGTGTTTATATTTAAACTGTTGAAAATATAAGTGCGGATGACGGGTAAAAAGTGGATATTAGTACCGAAAATATTACACACCGTTCATTAAGCCAATCAAGTTGGGAAGGTGCGTTTATGGCTACACTGATGGGCTTATAATTAAGCCAGAAAATAGCAGCACGTTAAAATGTGTCGTTAAGTGATATGCTAATCCCCCCGAAAATTATAGAAGCCAAATATAGAATTTTCACCTATCGCAAGTATGCGTGGCACTTGAACTAAATTTTGTACGTTTCGACGTTAGCTTTTCTTTAGTGTAAAAAACAAACTGGAGTTTCATGGTAATTGCAATAAAACGTCAAGTAAGTTCGTCTAATACAAAATATTATTACTTTTTATTACTGTGCGTGCACCGTGCTTTTTTTATGAGGCGATGGGCACTTTACAGGTAAGTCTTACGAACACCGCAGAGGCTAGGTTGAAGATAAATCAATTAAAAAAGGAAGAATCTTGATTTCTTACATTACTTTTCAAAAACCTCTGAATTGGACAGCTAAGCCACCAAAGCGGTCGTTCAATATTACATCGAAATTATTTATTTCAGAATGAATTAATAACTTGGTTAATCGTCAGCAATTATTCGGTTACATTCGTTAAGTATGATTACCATTTTTCGTCTGAGGTTTATTCTAAATAATAGATACTATTTAATTGATTAAATTAACTATTTAGGTGATTATGGGTTGTTAATTTAAATACGTATTCTGCGGCTTGGTTTTTAACTTGAAGGAATAATAATGCCATCTAATCATACAGGTTTTTTTGCTTATGCAGGAAACCCTCCTGAAATTGGAGCAACAATAGAAGCAGCAGTTTCAAAAGTAAATCAATCTTCAGATACTACGGTGACTTCTTGGAAATCCTTAGATATACCAGGGCATTTTATATCTGAAGAAGTATTATCAAATATTGACGAAGCGGATTACCTCGTAGCGGATATATCTGTTCTGAACTTTAATGTAACTTATGAAATAGCTTATGCTATTGGTAGGAATAAAAGAGTATTAATAGTTAAAAACTCAAGCATTGCTGAATCAGATTTAACTATTAATACTGTTGGTATATTTGACACTCTTGGATTTCAAACGTATCAAAACTCATCTGAACTAGCCAATTTTATAAACAATTCAATTCCTGAATCACCTTTAAATACGTTTCATAAGCTAAATGTCAGAGCACCGGTTTATTTATTGGTAGGGCCTCACAAGACAGATTTTGCAACTCAAATAATGGCAAGAGTAAAAAAAGCGAAGTTAATGTTTAGATCCTTTGATCCGCATGAACAATCTAGGCTTTCTGCATATGATGCTATTGAGCAAATAGCACAATCGTATGGAGTGTTAATTCCATTACTTAGTAACAATTCTGTAGGAGCTGATCTAAATAATATGAGAGGCTCATTTATTGCTGGTTTAGCTAGGGGAATGAATAAGCCTCATAGTTTACTGCAATTTGGCGAAACACCAGTACCAATTGATTACAGAGATCTTGTAAAACACTGTAATCACCCCAAGGATATTGACCATCAAATCGCAGAATTTGCGGCTAGTGTTTCTGAAGCTTTTCAAAAAGAAGTGAAAATTTCAAAAATTGCAAATGAAACTTTTTTGCAGTCGTTAGATCTTGGTTCAAGTTCAGCAGAAAATGAAATGCGAACTTTAGAAGATTATTACTTACAAACAGATCAATTTTTAAAGTCCATACGCGGTGAAGCAAATATTGTAGTTGGAAGAAAAGGTTCAGGGAAATCAGCTATTTTTTTACAAGTAAGAGATGAAGAAAGAGCAAAAATCGGCAATATAGTCCTAGATTTAAAACCTGATGGATATAAATTAATTAAATTTAAAGAAATGATACTATCATTTCTGGAAGAAGGTACTTTTCAACATACAATAATGGCTTTTTGGGAGTATGTTCTTCTATTAGAGATATGTTATAAAATTTTAGAATCGGATAGAGAAAACCATCTAAATAATCACCATTTATATGAACCATACAGAAAATTAGCAGATATATATCATACCGAAGGTTATGATACAGATGGAGATTTTTCAGAAAGGATGAGTTCTTTAATGGAAAAGATCACTTCTGAATACACTTCAAAATATAGCGATAAAAGTGGTGTAAGGTTGTCATCATCAAAACTCACAGAACTTATTTACTGTCATGATGTTAAAGAGCTTTCATCTTTAATAATAGAATATATGAAAAATAAAGATGTGTGTTGGTTACTTTTCGATAATATAGATAAAGGCTGGCCTACTTCTGGTTTAGAACACGAAGATTTATTAATAATAAGAGCACTAATAGACGCAACAAAAAAAATACAAAGACAATTTTCAAAATCTAATAGTGAAGTATTTTCTATAGTATTTTTGAGAAATGATGTTTATGAATTATTGGTAAAAGAAACCTCTGATAAAGGAAAAGAAGCGAAGGTTTTACTTGATTGGACAGACCCTGATTTATTAAGAGAGTTACTTCGTTTGAGAATAGTGTCAAATAATTTAGATAGTAAAGAGAGATTTGAAGCATTATGGCCAAAAATTTGCGTAAGTCATTATAAGGGCGAAGAAACATCTCAATACTTAATAGATAGATCTCTTATGAGACCTAGATTTTTACTTAATCTTGTTAGCCAGTGTAAAAGCTTTGCAATAAATTTAAATCATGAATCCATAGAAGCCAAAGATTTAGAAAAAGGGCTTACTGCATACTCTACTGATTTACTATCTGACATAGGATATGAGATTAGTGATATAGAAAAAGATGTCGATGATGTTTTATATGCATTCATTAGCTCTAAACCTCGTTTAACTATACCTGAAATAAATACAACATTGGTTGAGTTTGGTGTTGATGAATCACATTGTAAAAAAATTATAGATTTACTTTTATGGTATGGGTTTATTGGGTTAACCATTAATGACGAAGCTAAATACATATATGATTTTAATTATAATATGCAATTGGTGAATGGAATTATGAAGAAGAATAATAGCAATTTAATTGTTATTAATCCTGCATTTTGGCCAGCATTGATGATCTCAGACTAAGTACTACTATTTTTTCATATATATGTCTGCTAAAAATTTACGATACAGCGAAATTCAAGTAGATCCTGTTAATATTTGTACTAAGTGGCAAAAGTTAACATTTCATATGACAGGCAGCTTTGAGCTTGAAACAGCCTACCGCAAAGACTGACGGTCTGCTCATCGCTCAAACCAGACCATTCTAATTGGCTATACAGGCTCAATAAACATAATTGCTAATTGAAATATAATGGCAAACACACCCAGCAATAACAAATAAGTGCCAGATAGCGTGGCTAAATTGGGTGCTTTTAGCGCTGTAAAATAATGTACCTAAACTATAAAAAATACCGCCGGCAAGTAGCCAGTAAAGTGCTTTTACATCAACACTTGAATAAAGCGGATATACAATAGCCAGTGCAAACCAACCCATGAGCAAGTAGGTGGCGAGTGATATTTTTTTATTACCGTTTTTTACAAATACTTTGTACGCAACGCCTGCTAGTGCCACCACCCATATAAATGTAAGTGTTGCCCATGACCAAGCACCGGATAATGAGATTAATAAAAAGGGAGTGTAGGTGCCGGCAATTAATAAGTATATGGCGCAGTGATCGCACTTTTTATAAAAGGCTCTTAAGCGCGGCTGAATACTGGCGTGGTACAAAGTGGATGACAAAAACAGCACAAATAAGCTGCTTCCATAAATTGCAGTACTAATATACGCGTTAGTGCTGGTGGCTTGGCTAAATAAATCCCACATAACAAATGCGGCAAATATAATACCGAGTGCATGGCTGATTACGTTTAATTTCTCTTCTTTACGGGAATAAGGCGCTTCTAACGACATAACTGTTCCTACCACTATTGGAATTAATTTCAGTGTACAACTGTACGCTGAAAGTTTCAATCTTAGCTGTGAGTAATTCTAAATAACTTTATTTGATACGCTACTTTAGCTTTTACTTGATTTTAAAGAGAATTAATTCACTATGTTGGTGTCTAGTGTAATACATATTACGAGCTGAAATAACCATGAAACAAGATCTAAAAGCTGCTTTACTTACCGCCATTGTTTATCCTGGAGCGGGGCATTTCTCTTTAAAAAAACACCTAATAGGCGCTATTTTTGCGGGTGTATTTACTGTTTTTTTAATTTTAACCTTTCAAGATATATTTGCGATTGCACAGTGTACTGCAAATGAAATTGTACACGGTAAAATCCCCATGTCGGTTACGGCCATATTAAAAGCCGCGCAACAACCTTCCGACGCCTGCGCTAAACTCGCTGAATATAAGTATGTACCTTTAATGATTATAATTTGGGTGCTGAGCATGATGGATGCATACCGTTTGGGCAGAAAAGTACTTCCCACAAAAAAATAAACCAATTAATTAGAGCTAGGTTTGGTTGGCTTATTAATTGCCTCCCTAATATTTATTCCTGATATTTAGCTATTATTAATGGCGGTAATAATTATTATTACCGCCTTTTCATTTTTATATATATTTTTTGTAACCGAGATTTTTTGCCTGCATCATGTAAACATCGTGTAAATGCCTGTATATACCCAGTAAAATCCTCAAACCTCGTTAAATTGCTCATTTGTTGATATTTAGTTAATTAAATTCCTTCTCCTTGTACCTTTTTATTCATTTAATGTTAATAAATAAATGATACTTTCTGCTCGCCAAATTAACTTTGTTTAGCTATTAAGTATTGGTTTGGTATCAATTTATTACGTCAAGCAATGACGACTGATAATTTCAATTTAAGGAAATACGATGAATAACAGTTCAAATAATCACAAAAGAAAGGATTTTAAAGTGGCGAGCTTATCGTTAGCTTTATTATTAGGATGCTCAACAATGGCCAATGCCGCTGTTGAGAAGTTAACGGTGAGTGGTAACCAAATTCTTGCAGGTGGAGAAAACACAAGCTTTGCAGGACCTAGCCTATTTTGGAGTAATACGGGGTGGGGCGCTGAAAAATTTTACACCGCAGAAACAGTAGCAAAGGCAAAAACTGAATTTAATGCAACATTAATTCGTGCAGCTATTGGCCATGGTACGAGTACCGGTGGTAGTTTGAACTTTGATTGGGAGGGCAATATGAGCCGTCTTGATACTGTTGTAAACGCAGCTATTAGCGAAGATATGTACGTTATTATTGATTTTCATAGCCATGAAGCACATACCGAACAAGCAACTGCAATTCGCTTTTTTGAAGACGTAGCGACCAAATATGGGCAGTACGACAATGTTATTTATGAAATTTATAATGAGCCGTTACAAATCTCGTGGGCTAACGATATTAAGCCTTACGCAGAAACAGTTATTGATAAAATTAGAGCAATCGACCCTGATAACTTAATTGTGGTTGGTACGCCTACGTGGTCACAAGATGTGGATGTGGCATCACAAAACCCAATTGATCGCGCCAATATTGCTTACACTCTGCATTTTTATGCTGGCACGCATGGCCAATCGTATCGAAATAAAGCACAAACTGCACTCGATAACGGCATTGCACTATTCGCCACAGAGTGGGGAACAGTTAATGCTGATGGCAATGGTGGTGTTAATATTAATGAAACCGATGCATGGATGGCATTTTTTAAAACAAACAATATTAGCCACGCTAACTGGGCTTTAAACGATAAAAACGAAGGTGCATCGTTATTTACTCCAGGCGGTAGTTGGAATTCACTAACCGCGTCAGGCACTCAAGTTAAAGAGATCATTCAAGGTTGGGGTGGTAGTACGGTTGCTTTAGACTCTGATGGCGATGGTATAAGTGATAGTAACGATCAGTGCGATAACACTCCTGCAGGTACAACGGTTGATAGTATTGGTTGTGCAGTAACTGACAGCGATGGTGATGGTATTAGCGATAGTGTTGATCAATGCCCTAATACACCTGCAGATGAAACTGTTAATAATGTAGGCTGTGTTGTTGAAGTAGTTGAACCACAAAGCGATGTGGATAACGATGGTGTGAATGATGATTTTGATCAGTGCCCAGATACACCCACTGGTACAAGTGTTGATACAAATGGATGTAGTGTTGTGAGTTCAATCGATTGTAATGGCATTAATACATACCCTAATTGGGTGAACAAAGATTACACAGGTGGTCCGTTTACTCACAATAACACCGACGATAAAATGCAATATCAAGGCAATGCATACAGCGCAAATTGGTATACAAATAGCCTTCCAGGAAGTGATGCTTCGTGGACGCTTCTTTATACTTGTAATTAAGCACGTTTTATAAAATATACAAAGAAGGTAAGTATACATTTACCTTCTTTTTTAAAAGTATTAGCCTTTATAAACACTTTGATGCTGGTTAACTATGTTATAGCTTGGGGAGTTTATGTTATCTATATAGCGCCAAACGGTTGTTATTTGCTCTTTAGTAATCGTCAGTAACATATATCCACGGTGTGATAAGTCACAATAGTTTAAGTCGTTTATTAACAATGAAAGCGAGTCTGCCATTTGTTTTGCTTGTGCCGTATTAAGCGCTAAATAATGCTCCATACCCGGGGATGTAACACCTGGTGTTGCAAACTCTACTCCTACGCTTTCGCCTTTTGCATTTTTTAATGTGCCATGCCACGCATTGTGCGTATCACCTGCAACCACGACTAACTTTTTATTTAATGCGGTAACGCTTTTGTATAATGCTTCGCGCTCGCTGGGGTAACCATCCCACGCATCTAAATTGTAAGGCATTAAAGTATTTACGCGTGCAAGTTGCGCGGGTGTTACCGCTTTATTTGCTAACACGGCTTTTTTAATGGCAACAAGCTCTTTTAATACCTGGGGTATTTTGGTGCGATCGGATTGCGAGAATATTTCAGTAGGTAGCCACATTTTAGTCATCAATACTTGCTGGCCTAATATTTGCCACTTTGCATTTGATTTAGTTATTGCACTCGTAAGCCAGTTAAGTTGTGTGTTACCTAGTAACTGCCTTTTTGGATTATTTAAATCACTGGCAAAGCGAGCAACATCCATTTGATTGGTCTCTAGGTTTTTATAGTCGCTGTAAGCGAGTTGTTTATCGCGTGCTATTACGCGAGTATCTAGCATGTGTAAGCTTATTAAATTACCAAAATCGAAGGTACGGTATATTTGCGGGCTTTGCTCGCCCATGGGTGGTCTAATTGGCAGCCATTCGTAATACGCTTGAATAGCTGCTGCGCGGCGCTTAAAAAAGTCACCTTCATCAGGGGTATGATTTTCAGCACCACTTTTAAAGGTATCGTTGGTAACTTCGTGATCATCCCATATTGCGATAAATGGCGCTGCAGCGTGAAGTGCTTGAAGGCCTTTGTCTGTTCTGTAAATAGCATAACGCTTGCGATAGTCGCTAAGGGTAATAATTTCACCGCTGTTATCGGCTGCTAATTGGCGACCAATTTTTTCAGCATTTTCGGTAGCGTATCCACCCATCGGGTATTCGTAAATATAATCTCCCAAATGTAGCACTACATCTAAATCTTTTTGCTTAGCGGCATCTGTGTAGACATTAAAGTACCCAGCAGGGTAGTTTGAGCACGACACCACAGCCATTTTTATTTGTTCAACATTGTTTATTGGTAGTGTTTTAGCCCGGCCAATAGGGCTTTGTGTATTCAACCCCATAAAACGATAAAAGTATTCTGTGTTTGGAGTAAGGTCTTGCACATCTATTTTTATTGTAAAGTCGCGGCTTTTATCTGTTTGCTCGCGCCCGCTGCGAATAATGTTTTTAAATTGAGAATCACTTGCCAACTCCCAGGCAACAGTAACTTCAAAATTTGATTGAGCAGTGGATGCGCGTGTCCAAATAATTAAAGCATGGCTAAGCGGATCGCCACTCGCTACACCGTGTTTAAATTCAATAGCCGATAGAGGTTTGTTTATTAATGTTTGAGCACAACCTGTAATGGCACTCGATACTGCGACGGTAAATATACTTGCTGCTGAGGTTTTTAAAAAATTTCGACGTGATGAAAGAGTCATACTGCACTTTTTTAATTATTAATAGTGGTGCGCACTTTAACGATTAGATATGACGTTTTTATAAACGCTAAATGTATTTAGTGTGACGATATTAATACACTTAAACCTCTTTTATTTATTAACTAAAAAGTAGTCAAAAAATTAAATTTAATGGTTAAATTAACAAGAGATGAATTTTTTAAATTAAAGCTATTTGTATAAAGTTCTTTAATTACAGTTGTTTAAATTTTATTTTTATGTTGGCACAACCCTTGAGTATGTAATTACGTCTAAACAATACACAAACAAGGAATACCATTATGAAACATTCAATTAAAATCGCTATGGCAAGTTTATTAGTATTAGGTTCTGCGCAAGTACATGCAGTAGAGGTGGACCTAGATGTAACTGATATATTAACTCAAAGTGTAGCAAGCTATGTTCAGCAAACCACTACTGAGCTTGAAAAATCATTAAAGGAAACGCTTTATTTTGATGCCAAAACTGTTTTAGAGAGTTTATTAGATGAGCCCGCTTTAACAGATAGCACAACGCTTAAAAATACTGACACTAGTATTAAAAACGTAAAATAAATCATTTAAAGGATTAAAACGATGAGCAGTGAACTTGGATTATTTGCATTAATGTTAGCACCCGTAGTCAGCATGATTAGCGCTTATTACTCGGTACAAGTGTTTAAAGCTATGGGAGGTTGGTTTAATCTTTAGCCAATTATATAGCTGGTAATTAATTCGATTCATACAAAGCTGATCGACTTAGCAAAAGCGCACGTAAATAAAGGCAGAGTGTTTGAAATAAGTAGACTTTATGAAACGTGCGATTTTTCCATTACCCATTTTTATGTTACCTGAAGGTTATACGCGATTACGCATATTTGAGCCTCGTTATTTAAATATGGTTAAAACCGCATTAAAAAATAATACAGGGTTTGTGCTTTGTACGTTTGAGCATGACACGCCTTTTAATATAAGCGCGCAAGGTTGCCTTGTTGATATTATTGATTTTGACCAAGACGATAACGATGTATTATTAATTGATGTATTTGCATCGCAAAATGTGCAAATTAATGACGTTTATCAAGACGAAGACGAATTACGTCATGGCTTAGTATCGCCTTGTAATACGCCGTATTGGTACAACGATTCTAACAATCAAATTGGTGAACATTACCTATTACACGACGCGCTTAAAAACGTGTTTGATGGTAATACGGAACTTAATTTGTTGTACAAGAAAACTCATTTTGACAAGCTTCCTTGGATTGCAGCACGTTGGCTTGAACTCCTACCTGTTTCTATTGAGAAAAAACAGCAACTTGCATTTGAAACGAATTTTGATAACTTACTGAATTTCCTCCATACTGTGATTAATAACGAATTTGCCTAAATTTTATGATCCTAAATTAATTATTGCCCGTATTACTTAATACAAAAGCAATAACGGGATAAATTATTATGGTAAGTCAACAACAGTCACCACGTTGTGAACCTAATACAGGTAAGTACACTGCCATGCCAGAAACGCCGAGTAAAGAGCTCATGAAAGCGCTTATAGATGTTGCGCAATCACGCGACAAAAAAGCGTTTTCTTATTTATTTGAATACTTTGCGCCAAAAATTAAACGCTTTGGAATAAAGCAGTTTGGTGTTGAAGCTCAAGCAATGGAGCTTGTGCAAGAAACGCTAACCTCTGTTTGGCGTAAAGCACATCTGTATCACAGTGATAAAGGTGCAGCGACTACGTGGGTTTATACCGTTATGCGTAACGCGTCGTTCGATATGCTTCGTAAAATGAAAAGTAATAAAGAAGAAAATATAAGCGAAGATATTTGGCCGTTACTAAACGACTCACAAGATACGCATCATGAGTACAGTGATCATTTAGAAGATAAGCAAATTAAGCGCTACTTAGACAAATTACCAATTGCTCAACGCGAAGTGGTAAGAGGCGTTTATTTCCAAGACATGTCGCAAGAGCAACTTGCGCATCAACTTAATATTCCAGTAGGCAC
This sequence comes from Pseudoalteromonas sp. AS71, assembly GCF_038900275.1. Lineage (NCBI taxonomy): Bacteria > Pseudomonadati > Pseudomonadota > Gammaproteobacteria > Alteromonadales > Pseudoalteromonadaceae > Pseudoalteromonas > Pseudoalteromonas sp. AS71. The sequence continues at coordinate 103,032 of NZ_JBBMQZ010000002.1, forward strand.
GGTAAAATCACGGTTACGTTTGGCCTTGCAAAAATTGCGTAATGAAATGGGAGATCAGCATGATTAAACATCACCCGAGTGAAACTTTACTGACACAGTATTGCGATGCATCACTTGCTACATCATTGAGTTTAGCCGTTTCTATTCACGTAGATATGTGCCCTGTGTGCCAAGCTAAAGTAGCTAAAATTGAAGCAAGTAATGCAAATGCATTATTTAGTGAAGAGCCTGCTCAATTTGAGAAACCTCAAACTGAGAAATCTGATTTACTTGAAGAATTTGAACTAAATGTACTTGATATGATCATGTCTGATGATTCTATTGATGAAGTTTACGAAGTAGAGCCTGTATCTATTAAAGTGAATGAGTATAACTATCAACTTCCACGTGCTTTAACACGTATTTCTCATAGTAAGTTTACACAAGTTGGTAAGTTAGCTCGTTCTCGTGTTGCATTAGATGACGGTGCGCTTCGTTCTAGCTTGCTACATATTGATGCTGGCGGCGAAATTCCTGAGCATACACATACCGGATTTGAAGTTACTTTACTACTAGACGGTGAGTTTAGTGATGAAGATGGTAATTACGTACCAGGCGACTTTATTTGGCAAGATGGTAGTCATCAACATACACCTTTAACAAAAGATGGATGTTTATGCTTTACAGTTGTCAGTAGTGCGCTACATTTTAATAAGGGCTTCAGTAAGTTACTAAATCCAATAGGTAATTTGATTTACTAAGAGAATATATGCATACAGATATAATAAAAATAGGTATAAGCGCCTGCTTGGCAGGCGAAAAAGTTAGATTTGACACAGGACATAAAAAGTCAAATTTTTGTATGGATGAGCTAGGTAAACACGTTGAATACACGCGGTTTTGTCCGGAAGTAGCGGTAGGTTTACCAATACCCCGTCCAACTATTCGCCAGGTTAAAGTGGGCGATACTATTAAAGTATGCCGCCCAGATGGCACCGGTGAAGTAGGCCAGCAACTTACTGAATATGGTAAAAAAGTTGCAACTGAACAAGCTAAAGAACTAAGCGGATTTGTATTTTGTGCAAAAAGCCCAAGTTGCGGCATGGAGCGCATTAAAATCTACAATGAAGCAGGAACAGGTAACACCTCAGAAGGTGTTGGTTTTTTTGCTGAGCAAATAATGAAGCACAACCCATTATTGCCATGTGAAGAAAACGGACGTTTAAATGACATGCACTTACGTGAAAACTTTGTAATGAGAATTTACGTATATAAAAACTGGCAAAAATTAGTACAAGAGCCGCTTACGGTTCATAAGCTTACTCAATTTCATTCTCAGTATAAGTACTTGTTGATGGCCCATAACTATCAAGCTTATCGTGATTTGGGTAACCTGTTAGGAACATATGTAGGTGACGATATAAGCGCAGTTGCTGATGAATATATTTTAGGTTTGATGACGGGTCTTAAAAAGCCAGCTTCTCGAAGAAATAACTGCAACACGCTAATGCATTTACAAGGTTATTTTAAAACATTTTTATCGAAGGTTGAAAAACAAGAACTTCGTGATGCAATAGATGAATACCGCGAAGGATTGGTGCCATTGTATGTACCACTTACTTTGCTAAAACATCATTTGAAGGTTCACCCAAATGAGTACCTTGAAAAACAAGTGTTTTTTAACCCTTACCCTCACGATTTAAAACTACGATTTGGTATTTAATGGATACATTATTTTGGTTTAGGCGCGATTTGCGCCTTTTTTCTAACGAAGCGTTAATTCAAGCGCTAAATAATGGCGCTAAACACGCCATTTTTTTTGTGTCTGAAAAACAGTGGCAACAACATCAAGCTGCGCCTATCCAGATTGACTTACTCAAGCGCCGAGTTACTTATCTTCAATCTCAGCTTGCTGATTATGGCATTACTTTACATGTTATTGAAGCGCCTAGCTTTGGCGATTGTACGCGTGAGCTTATTGGTTTCTGTAAATCAAACGATGTAAAACATGTAATTGCTAATACAGAATATGAGCTTAATGAAGTAAAGCGCGATAAAGCAATTTTGCACGAATGCGATGAGCTTTCTATTACTTTTACTTTGTACGAAGGTGATTTAATTGCACCTGTTGGAACGGTTAAAAATCAAAGTAATGAAATGTATAAAGTGTTTACTCCATTTAAGCGAGCATGGCTAAAGCAGTATCAAGATACACACTTTAGTTTGCCTCAATGGCCTCTAACTTCTGATCCAATAAAATTTGATGAAAGCGACTTACTAAAAAGTGATGGATGCTCAGATAAGTGGCCGGTTGACGACGATACACTGTTTACCGTGGTCGATAACTTTATATGTGACAAGCTTACAAGCTACGACGATCAGCGTGATATACCCAGCGTAAAAGGCACATCAGGTTTAAGCCCGTATTTAGCATTGGGTATTGTAAGCACAAAACAGCTGCTTATTAATATTCAGCAGCGTTATCCTGATATTTTAACTACGTCAAAAAGTAAAACGTTTACGTGGATTAACGAGCTTGTTTGGCGCGAATTTTACAGGCATTTAATTGCTGAATTTCCGAAGCTTTCGCGCGGTGATAACTTTAACGAAAAGTATAACGCCGTAGTGTGGCGTAAAAGCGAAAATGAATTTACAGCATGGTGTGAAGGGCGAACAGGTTACCCGTTAGTGGATGCTGCAATGCTACAACTAAAGCAAACCGGTTGGATGCACAATCGTTTACGTATGGTTGTTGCGAGCTTTTTAACTAAGCATTTATTAATAGACTGGCGCGAAGGTGAGCGATTTTTTATGCAGCACCTAATTGATGGTGATTTAGCCTCAAATAATGGTGGTTGGCAGTGGGCTGCAAGTACCGGCTGTGATGCTCAGCCTTACTTTAGAGTTTTTAACCCTATCAGACAAAGCGAGCGCTTTGATCCAACTGGCAAGTTTATCCGTAAGTATTTGCCAGAGCTTGAAAACGTGCCAGATAAACACATTCATTTTCCACACACTTATTTAGCCGCAATAGGTAAAGATAAGGAATGTTACTGGCCAGCAATAGTTGATCATAAAGCGGCACGAGAACGTGCACTTGCTGCATTTAAGGTGTGATATGGATAACCAGTTACCAGTAGATAAATTTGTTGAAATATACCAACAGCTTGATAGCACGAACCTTGATTTATTGAGTGATATTTACTGTGACAACATACAGTTTATAGACCCAATGCATGAAATTAATGGCATTGTAGAATTGCGCAGGTACTTTGCTAACTTATATAGCAATGTTAAGCATTGCCAGTTTGATATTAGTGATTCGTTTAATAGCGGAAACAATGCTTTTATTTATTGGACTATGCACTACGCACATCCAAAACTTTCATCAGGTAAAACTATCTCGGTAGAAGGTCATAGTAAGCTTATTTTTGAAAATGGCAAAATTATCAAGCACAGAGATTACTTTAATGTAGGCGAGTTGTTATATAAGCATATTCCTTTACTTGGTAGTGTTATAAAGCTAATTGATAAAAGGGCAGGTTAATTATGATCACATTAATTACGGGTGCTACTTCAGGTATTGGTGAGCAGTTAGCAATTAAATATGCGCAGTTGGGAGACACTGTTATAGCTTGTGGCCGTAATAGTGAAAAGCTCGCTGAGCTTGCTAAATACGACAATATTCAAGCATGTAAATTTGATGCAACTAATCTACAAGACATTAAAGAGTCTACTATTGGCTTCCCTCATTTTGACCGTGTTATTTTAAACGCGGGTAACTGTGAATACATAGATGACGCGCGAAATTTTGATAGTGCATTGTTTGAGCGTGTAATTAACGTGAATTTACTATCTATGGGGTATTGCCTTGAAGCGCTACTTCCTAAAATAAATTCAGGCGGCCAGCTTGTTTTAGTTAGCTCAAGTGTTACTTATCTTGCGCTACCTCGTTCAGAAGCTTATGGTGCATCAAAAGCGGGTGTAAGTTATTTAGCAAAAAGCTTAGCTGTTGATTTAGATGATGTTGATGTGACTTTAGTTCATCCAGGCTTTGTGAAAACTCCGCTCACTAATAAAAATGATTTCCCGATGCCTATGGCTGTTACCGCTGAAAAAGCAGCTGACTACATGATTAAGGGAATACATAAGCGCCGAAAAGATGTTCACTTTCCGTACCGTTTTACACTTATATTAAAAGCATTACGTATTTTACCACTCCCAATTTGGCTTAAAATCGCAAAAGGATTAGCCCGTTGAAAAAAATAGCAATAATAGGAACTGGTGTATCTGGTTTAACATGTGGGCATTTGCTTCACAAAAATTACGATGTAACCGTATTTGAAAAAAATGATTATATAGGTGGCCACACTGCAACGGTTGACGTTGATGTGTGCGGCATAAAATACGCAATAGATACTGGCTTTATTGTATTTAACGACAGAACTTACCCATACTTTGAAAAGTTACTATCGCGTATTGGTGTAGATAAACAGACAACGCAAATGAGCTTTAGTGTTCATAATGAAGCCACTGGCTTTGAATACAATGGTCATACATTTACGAGCCTATTTGCACAGCGACGTAATATTTTTAGACCTAAGTTTTGGCGATTATTGTACGACATTGTTAGGTTTAACAAACTGTGTAAAGCACTACATGAAAAAGATGATTACCAGTCTGATCAATCATTAGGGCAGCTGCTTAGCGACAATCACTTTAATGACTTTTTTAAATACCATTATATCCTTCCGATGGGCGCGGCTATTTGGTCTACCAGCATTAAAGAAATGGAAAATGTAGGCGTTGAATTTTTTGTTAAGTTCTTCTTTAATCATGGCCTTTTAGATGTAACAAACAGACCACAGTGGTATGTAGTACCAGGTGGCTCTCGTCAGTATATTAAGCCGCTGATAAGAGGCTTTGCCGATAAAATTAAACTCAATACAAACATCAAATCTGTTACACGTCAAAATGATGAAGTAACAATAGAGTTTGCCAGTGGTGAATTAAGTAAGTTTGATAAAGTAATATTTGCTTGTCATTCAGATCAGGCGCTTGCACTACTTGGTGATGCGACTGAGCAAGAAAAGTCAGTATTGGGTGCAATAGCTTACACTGAGAATTCAGTGGTGCTGCACACCGATACAAACCTTTTACCAGATAGAAAAGCAGCATGGGCAAGTTGGAACTACCTACTTAATAACAACACTGATAAAGCAGCTGTTGTTACTTACCAAATGAATATTTTGCAAGGCATACAATCGGATACACAGTTTTGTGTAACGCTTAATCACCTTGAAGGAATAAGCCAAAGTAAAATTTTGCGCGAGTTTACTTATCATCACCCTGTATTTAATCAAGAGTCAATTGCTGCTCAAAAACTTAAACACAGTATTGATGGACAAAACAATAGTTATTTTTGTGGTGCTTATTGGTACAATGGTTTTCATGAAGATGGCGTACACAGTGGTGTAGATGTAGCCAAGCAACTTGGGGTCGAATTTGACTAATGCAGTGTATTTAGGCGATGTAAAACATCGCCGTTTTGCTGTTAAAGAACATCGTTTTAGTTATCCATTGTATATGATGTGGGTAGACTTAAATAATCCTCAACAACTAAATGGTGTGCATAAACACATAGGTACGTCAGGATTAAAAGCGTTGAAATTTAATGAAGCTGATTATCTTAAAGGCACCTCACAACTTGCTAAACGACCTCTTATTGAGCGTGCACATGAACAACTTGCCAATTTAGGTATTACCGAAACCTTTTCTCATATTTACATGCTAGGGCAATTTCGTTGTTTTGGTGTGTATTTTAGCCCTGTTAATTTTTATTTTTTTGGCCACAACGATACTCGTTTTAAGTATATGATTGCTGAAGTGAGTAATACACCATGGAACGAACGTCATTATTATTTAGTCCCTTTAGAAAAAAAAGTGAACTTTAAGAAGGTTTTTTCCGTATCACCTTTTATGAATCTGGATATGAACTATCATTGGCATGTCAAACAATCGCCTGATAAAACATTGATACACATTGAAAATAAGCGAAATGAAGAGTTATTATTTGATGCAACACTTCGTTTAAAACGTAAAGAACTCACTAACGAAGAGATTAATAAGTTGTTTAAACGTTTTCCGGCCATGACATGGTCTATTTTCAAAGGTATTTATTATCAAGCATTAAAGTTGTTTTTAAAACGAGTGCCTTTTTTAGGTCACTCAGGTAAGCCATAAAGCACATAGGTAGTCAGGACAATTAATAGGTATTTTAATGGATAAAGTGTCGAGCTTAAATTGCGAACAAAGCACTAGTTGGTTAACTAATATATATAAAAAATTAGTGACTAAAGCCTTTTCGTCAATTGAAACAGGTCAAGTTGTTTTAATTGAAGGAAATGAGCGTACAGTTTTTGGCGATGTATCGTCTGCGTTAAAAGCAACAGTAACAGTTAACGATAAAGCTATGTATAAAGCGTTTGCATTATCTGGGAGCGTTGGCGCTGGTGAAGCGTATATTTTGGGTCACTGGTCTTGTGACAACTTAACTTCATTTATAGAAATATTTGCTATAAACGAAAAGCAACTCGATGAGTTTGAAAAAAAATTCGCATTTTTTAGTAATATCGCACACCGATTTAATCACATAAAAAATAAAAATTCAGAATCGGGCTCTAAAAAGAACATTGTTGCTCATTATGACTTAGGTAATGATTTGTACGAATCATTTTTAAGTAAAGAAATGCTTTACTCAAGTGCTGTATATCCTACAAAAGAAGCAACACTTGAAGAGGCACAGCAATACAAGCTTAAACGCATTTGTGAGCAAGTTGAGCTTCAAAAAAATGATTCAGTAATTGAAATTGGTACAGGGTGGGGGGCTTTTGCTATATACGCAGCCACACATTACGATTGCCATGTAACAACAACCACCATATCTGATGAGCAACATGATTATGTAGCTAAAAAAATTGTTGAACTTGGTCTTGAGAATAAAATAACATTACTCAAGCTCGATTACAGATTACTAAAAGGTAAATACGACAAACTTGTTTCTATTGAAATGATAGAAGCGGTTGGTCATGACTATTTACCTAGCTTCTTCACTCAGTGTGGTGAGCTCTTAAAAGACGACGGCGCAATGCTTATTCAAGCAATTACTATCGGCGATCAGCGTTATAAGCACTACTTAAAAAACTCTGACTTTATCCAACAGTATATTTTCCCAGGTGGGTGCTTGCCATCACTTAACGAAATGAGTGAGCAAATCAAGAATAATACCGATATGGTTATTCACACTGTTAATGATATTGGCGCTCACTACGCACGAACATTAGCGGATTGGCGAACTCGTTTTATAAAAAGCTGGCCTGATTTGGACCGCTCTAAATTTGATGAACGTTTTTATCGTTTATGGTTATTTTATTTTGCTTATTGTGAAGGTGCATTTAGAGCTAGAGCAACAAGTACAGTGCATTTAATGGCACGTAAACCACGTTTTATTAGCGATAACGATGATATTGCGCTCAATTACTAATTTTGTTTTGTTTCAAGCAGTGTGGTTTTTATCATTACTGCTTGAAGCTGATTCGCTAATTTTTAGTGGCTTGATTATTGTTTTAATGTTTTTGTTGTCAAAGCAGAAAAAACAAGACTCCTTACTATTAATTAAAGCCCTACCTTTAGCCCTGTTATTAGAATTTATAGCGGTAAAGCTAGGGTTGTTAGAATTTAAAGTATATCCCTTCCCCCTATGGCTCGCTTTTTTATGGGCTGCATTATTACTTTCTTTAAATACCTCTATGGTTTTTTTAAGTAGATTAAAACTTTGGCAGGCCTTTTTGGTATGTATTGCTTTTGCGCCTGCAAGTTATTGGGCAGGTGCTCGTTTTGAAGTAATAAGCCTAGGATTACCTTTATGGCAATTTTGGCTTGTTTACGGAGCGATATGGTCTGCAGTGTTTACCGCTATCCTTTTTATAAACCAAAAAATTAAGTTGTTTATTAATCGCTGAACGCCCACAAATTTTCATTTGGCAACATTACTCACTTATTCAAAGGGAACTTATTTTGAAATTTTTACTAAAGGCAGTTACTTTTTATTTGCTTACAACTTCAATTGTTTTAGCTAACACGCAATTCAATAAAGTAGGCGAAGCACGAATGGAGTATTTATTTTGGGATGTATATGACGCTGTGCTATTTACCCCTTCAGGTAATTACAGCGCAGGAACACATCCTATTAAGTTTAAGCTTACCTATTTACGCGACTTTGAAGCTAAAGAAATAGTTAAAGCAACAAATGAGCAGTGGGAACATCTTGGAAAAACAGAATTAGCTGACAAATATGACAGTAAATTGTTGTCTATTTGGCCTGATATAAAAAAGGGTGACTCGCTAACGTTAATCACAAATGAGCAAGGTATGAGCACTTTTTATCATAATGATGAAAAAATTGGTGAAATTAATGAGCCTCAATTTTCGAGTGACTTTTTAGCCATTTGGCTTGATAAAAAAACCTCTGAGCCAAAACTACGAAAGCAACTATTAGGGAATTAATATGAACATATTAAACACGTTGAAAGCAGCTGTAATGACCGTCTCGGCTCTACTTTTAATTAGCTGTTCGGCACCAAATGTTGAACATTATAAAAATACATCGCCAAATTTCGACTTTAAAACGTTTTTTAGCGGAAATTTGAAAGCCTATGGTGTTGTACAAGACTTTAAAGGCGAATTGACCCGAAAGCTTGTCGTAGATATGAATGCGACTTGGGACGGTAACCAGGGCGTTATTGAAGAAGACTTTGTTTATGATGATGGTGAAACCCAAAAGCGAATCTGGAAAATAACGTTAAATGAAGATAATAGTTTAACGGGGTCGGCAGCTGATGTTATAGGCACAGCAAAAGGCAAAAGTGATGGCAGTGTATTTCACTGGAATTATGATGTTGAACTTCCATACGATGGCAGCACTTTGGAAGTGAATTTTGACGATTGGATGTACTTGGTTACACAATCGCGCTTGATAAACCGCACGTCTATTGTTAAGTTTGGAGTCGAGGTCGGGGAAGTGACCTTAGTTATCGAAAAAATATAGCTTATTTACCCAGTTGCTTAACTTGCGCCAAAATTGTACTCAAATTAAGTCTTTGTTAACCCAACATGCTGTATTTTACCGAGAATTATTTAAATTTTACTCATTTTTTAAGAATTTAAGCAAAAAATGCAATTTGCTGTTGCTAACTCTTTAAAAATGCATAAAGATAGGTTTTGCGAAGGCAAAATAATAACGAATAGGAATCTAACAATGAATAAAGCTCAATTAGTTGAAAAAATTGCTACTGATGCAGAAATCTCTAAAGCCGCTGCTACTCGTGCTCTTGACGCGTTTACAGGTGCTGTAACTTCTTCTTTAAAAGAAGGTGATTCAGTAGCATTAGTTGGTTTTGGTACTTTCTCAGTAAAAGAACGTGCAGCTCGCACTGGCCGTAACCCACAAACGGGTGCTGAGATCCAAATCGCAGCGGCAACTATCCCAAGCTTTAAAGCAGGTAAAGGTCTTAAAGACCAAGTAAACCCTTAATAGGTTTAACGAATTAAATTAAAAAAAGAGCTATTTAGCTCTTTTTTTTTATGTTTAAAAAGCCGCTATATAACGGCTTTAATAGATGAGTGTTATGCTTTTAGCGCTTTATCGCCTCGCCCAATACCAACAGCACCAGAACGTACAACTTCAATAATATCGGTTTCATGGCGAAGTGTGTCTAAAAACGATTCTATTTTGTCTGTACTGCTCACTAGTTGCAGGCTATAGCTTTGTCGGCCCATATCTAAAATTACACCTTGAAATACATCAACTACGCGAGTAACCGCTGCTCGAGTCGTCTCGTCTTGAGCAAATACTTTAACAAGTAATAGCTCGCGCTCAATGTGGCTCATTTCTGTTAAATCGATAATTTTAAGCACATCTACTAACTTGTTAACTTGCTTTGTGATCTGCTCAACAACTCTGTCGTCACCCATAGTAGTAATAGTAATACGTGACAATGATTGATCATCAGTTGTGCCAACAGTTAGGCTGTCAATGTTGTATGCTCGTTGTGAAAATAGCCCAACAATACGCGACAGTGCACCGGGTTCGTTTTCTAATAGAATAGATAAAATACGACGCATTATGCTTTTACTCCTTTACGTAACCACATCTCATCAATGCCACCTAACTTGATTTGCATTGGGTATACATGTTCTTTCTCATCAACGTTTATGTCTAAAAAGACTAGTCGGTCGTTAATTGACATTGCTTTATCTATAGCAGGCTGCAATTCATCAAGTGTATTTACTTGTATTCCTATATGCCCGTAGCTTTCAACTAACTTAACAAAATCAGGTAGCGAGTCCATGTAAGATGATGAATGACGTCCGCCGTAAACCATATCTTGCCATTGGCGTACCATACCTAAAGAGCGGTTATTAAGTGATACAACTTTTACCGCTAGGTTGTACTGTAAGCAGGTAGATAGCTCTTGAATATTCATTTGAATAGAGCCATCACCTGTAATACATACAGACTCTTTGTCTGGAAAGGCTAGTTTTACACCCATTGCTGCAGGTAAGCCAAAACCCATAGTGCCTAGGCCGCCTGAATTTATCCACTGACGAGGATGCTTAAATGGGTAATATTGCGCTGCAAACATTTGGTGCTGACCAACGTCAGAACTTACATAAGCATCGCCATTAGTGGCTTTATAAACAGCTTCAATTACGGCTTGTGGTTTAATTTTGTCGCCATCAGTGTTGTAGCTTAAACATTTTTGTTCACGCCAACTAATAATTTGACGCCACCAATCTTCTTGTGCGCTGCGATCTATTTTAATTGGGCTTTTATCAATACCAGCTTGTAGTTGTTCTAGTACTGTTGCTAAGCAACCTACAACCGGTATGTGCGCTTTGATTGTTTTTGAAATTGAAGTTGGATCTACATCTACATGTACAATTGTGGCATTAGGACAAAACTTTTTAACGTTATTTGTTACACGATCATCAAAACGTGCACCAAGCGCTAATATCACATCAGCATTGGCCATTGCTTTGTTAGCCTCAAGCGTGCCGTGCATGCCAAGCATACCTACAAAGTTTGGATGTACACCTGATATACCGCCAAGCCCCATTAGTGTATTTGTAATGGGTGCATTTAACGATTCAACTAAATGCGTTAATTGCTCTGACGTATTTGAAATAACAATACCACCGCCAGAATAGATAACCAGTTTTTTGGCCTCTAAAATAGTCGTTACCGCTTTACGAATTTGTTTTGAGTGCCCTTTAGTATTAGGGCTGTATGTTCTTAGTTCTGTCGTTTTAGGAAATTCGTATTCAAACTTAATGGCAGGGTTAAGCATATCTTTAGGAAGCTCAACTACAACAGGCCCCGGGCGGCCTGTGCTGGCTATGTAAAAGGCTTTAGCTAAGATTGTTGGGATTTCTTTAGCACTTCGACAGTTAAAGCTGTGTTTTACTACCGGGCGAGAACAGCCAACAATATCAGTTTCTTGGAATGCATCATCACCAATTAAATTTGTAGGCACTTGGCCTGATAATACAACCATAGGAATTGAATCCATGTATGCTGTTGCAATACCCGTTATACAATTTGTAGCGCCTGGGCCTGAGGTTGCAAGTACAACACCAACGTCTCCTGTAGCTCGGGCATAACCATCAGCCATATGCGTTGCAGCTTGCTCATGACGAACTAGTATATGCTCAATATCATCTTGCTGGAAAAGTGCATCATATAGGTCTAAAACCGAACCACCGGGGTAGCCAAATATGTATTTTACCTTTAATTCTTTTAATGCCTGAACTACTAGTTCAGAGCCATTATATTCTTGTTTGCTCATCCTCATTCCTCTGTGCGCTTTTTTATGCATAAAAAAACCCCCGCGTAGTGCGAGGGTTTTTAAAAAGCAGTATCACCTTTTAATACATCCCCGCTGGGCTTATAACTAAGACCAGTACGAGTACGACTAAAAGGTTAATATGTGTGTTCATAGTTTTTACCCTATTAGCAAAACACTGCTTTTAAATTAAAAATTCTGTATGGGTTTATTTTTAAGGGTTTTGAGCCTTCATGTCAACCTTGAAAGTACTTATTTGCATTTTAAATTCGTTTTTCGTCTTTTATTAATTTAAAACTGCAAAAATATTAACGTTAAGTGAGTTACCTAGCAGAAATTATGCGTTTATTGGCTGTACTATAAAATTAGAATATAAAAGTATTTATGAACCTATAATTATCAGAACATATGTTAACTATATGTTTTTATCGCATGTTTAAATTTTTATTATTAGGTATGATTACTACATAATTCTGTTTGAGGAAAACACAGTGAAAAAAGTGACGTTAATTGCGCTTTTATCTACGCTAATAAGCCCTATCGTAGCGGCTAATAATTTAAGCCCACACGATGTTGGTATAACTAACGAAGAACGTATTTTATATTGGCTTAAAAAAAGAGACCAAGTACCTTCAAGTGAGTTAGATAGTTCATTTAAGTCGTATATGAGTAATATTGAGGTTGCCAACCACTCAATTAAAAATGGCTTTAGGCAATTTAAATCCTCCTCTACTGATTTTTCAAACACAAATAAACAACAAGCCGCTTTTTCAACGTCGCTAGTGCCAGACCACAGCATTAATGATGTAAAAGTGTTAGCTATCTTAATTGATTTCCCTGATCTTAAACATGACTCTAATCAGCTAGTAGAGCAAGATACCGACATGTTTTACGCTGAGTATTCAACTGAACACTATCAGCAAATGCTTTTTAATACTCAAGGTTATGCGGGTCCTGATGGACAAAGCTTATCAACGGCTGCAGATTATTATAAAGCCGCGTCTGGTAATAGCTTAAACTTTAGCGGGCAGGTATATGGCTGGGTAACCGCTGATAGCAATGCAAAAATATATGGTGAACGCCAAGGCAGTACACGTGATAAAAATGCGCCCGCTTTAGTAAAAGAGGCTGTGGAGAAGGCGATTGCAAAGTTTAATATTAATTTAGCGGACTATGATTTAACTGATTTAGATGATGTTGATGGCGATGGAATTATTAATGAACCCAATGGCATTATTGATCATGTAATGATTTTTCATTCAAGTATTGGCGAGGAAGCTGGTGGTGGCTACTTAAGCACCGATGCTATTTGGTCGCACCGCTACTATGTATTTGATGAAAATAGCGGGACGAGCGAGATTGCAGGCAGCAGTATTAAACTCTTTGGTTACACAATTAATCCAATTGATGCTGGGATTGGCGTGGTGGTACATGAGTTTGGGCATGACTTGGGATTATTGGATGAATACGACTTACAATCTAACACGGTAGGTGAGCCCGTCGCGTCTTGGTCAGTTATGTCTACAGGAAGTTGGGCAGGTTCGCCAAGAGGTTCAGAGCCCGTTATGTTTAGCCCTTATGCACTTGAGTATTTACAAAATCGATACCAGGGAAATTGGGTTAATCAGCTAACGCTTGATATGGATGAGATAGACGCTAACTCACAGCAGACATTAATTAATACTGCGAGCACTTCACAGCTACAAAACCAAATAAAAGTAACACTGCCTCCAAGGCTTGAAAAATTTAAAACGCCAGTAGAAGGTGATTTTCAATACTATTCAAATACGGGCGATAACATTAACAACAGCTTAGTTAATACAATAGCTCTACCAAGCACAACTGAGGCACTTACTTTAAGCTTTATTGCTTATTACAGTATTGAGCGCGATTACGATTTAGTACAAGTAAAAGTAAATGGGGAGCCTATTGCTAGTAATTATACACAAGCAGTTAACCCGTATTATGGCAATATTGGTCCGTATATTTCAGGTGATTCATTTTTAAATAGCGATGCTAAGCAACCCAATGGATACTTAACTCATAAGTTTGATTTATCAGCTTATGCTGGGCAAACAATAGATTTGAAAATTGAATACATTACAGATGCGAACACACATTATTATGGTTTTGTTGTTGATGATATGCGTATTGAGCAAAGTGATACTTTAATTTGGCAAAATAATGCACAAGATCAAGTTAACACAGAGTTTAATGGCTTTGAAAAAGTTGGTAGTTACACATATGCATCGCCATCACATTACTATCTACAACTGCGTTCATACACTGGCGTTGACAGTAGTTTGCAAGCAGAGCAGTACTCACCGGGGTTATTATTGTGGTACAGCAATGAATCTCAAGCAGATAATAATACTACCGAGCATCCAGGCAGTGGTTTTGCATTAGTGGTAGATGCCGATCAGCGTTCAATAAATAAAGGCAGCACGCAAACTCCCGCTGCTTCAGCAATTCAAATACGTGATGCTGCTTTTAGCCTATATCAACAAAGGGCAGGGTTAGGTGATGATGATTTATCAGCTATCACAGAGTTTACTGATAAAACCGACTATAGTTTTTCAGCGCAACAGCCATCAGGCGTTATGCTTCCACAGGTTGGTTTTGGGTTTAATATTATAAACCAGTCATCTGACAGTGAAGACATAGAAGTACAGCTTAATTACGATGTTATTAAGGGTATTAATTTTACCAAAACAGGTTTAATCGTTGATTTTAATATAGAAGGTTTAGCCCTAACACCTGCGGATAAATTTGCGTGGAATTTTGACGATGGCAGCTCAAGCACAGAGTTAAATCCAACGCATACATACCAAGACTATGGCACCTACGATGTTGAGTTTACTGCTAGCAATGGTACTTCACAGCAAGTAACTGTAGTTGAAGTTACACTAGTTAAACCATTATCTGTAAATGAAATTGAATATGAAGTAAACCAAGGAATATTGACAGCTCAAGCTTCGTTTACAGGTGGAGTAGCACCGTATACTTATAATTGGCAGCTAGGGGATGGAAGTACTTTAACGACGCAATCGATCACCCATAATTATTTATACTCTGGTGATTACCAAGTAACGCTTACAGTGACAGATAACGAAGGCACGGAGCAAACTAAAGCGGTTGATGTAACTGCAGTTGTTCCGCTTAGCATAGATGCAAACGTTACAGTAAATGATTTAAGCGCTCAATTTAATGCGCAAGTGACCGGCGGCTTTAATAGTTATACTTACAGTTGGGATTTTGGTGATGGCAGTGCGCTATCAAATTTACAAAACCCAATACATACTTATCAAGCTGACGGGGCATTTAATGTAACGTTGAGTGTTACTGATACTCAAACAAATGATACTTTTACTAAAGAGCTATCCCTTACAGTGCAAAAGCAGCAAAGTAGTTCTGGTTCAAGTGGCGGATCATTGGCAGGTTTATTAGTTTTATTACTTTTATGCTTACCTAGGATAAAACGCAGCTAGCAAACACAAAAAAGCCCGCTAAATTAGCGGGCTTTTAAAATTAATAACAAATATTAATTATAAACGGTCAATTACTGATTGAGTGAAATCAGTTGTACCGTGGCTGCCGCCTAAATCGCGAGTTGTACGGTCGCCAGATTTTATTACATCAGCAACAGCACTACGAATACGCTCTGCTGTGTCGCCCATATCTAAATGCTCAAGCATTTGGATAGATGCTAAAATTACAGACGTTGGGTTAGCTAGGTTTTTGCCAGCAATATCTGGAGCACTACCGTGTACAGCTTCAAAAATTGCTGCGTCTTCACCAATGTTAGCACCTGGAGCCATACCTAAACCGCCAACTAAACCAGCACAAAGGTCAGATAAAATATCACCAAATAAGTTAGTCGTTACAATTACGTCAAACTCTTCAGGTGTCATTACCAGTTTCATACACGTTGCATCAACAATCATTTCGTTTGATTCAATTTGTGGGTAACGTTCAGCTACTTCACGCGCAACTTTTAAAAACAAACCAGATGTTGATTTTAAAATGTTAGCTTTATGAACAGCTGTTACTTTTTTACGGCCTTCACGTACCGCTAGCTCGTATGCAAAAGTTACGATTTTTTCTGCGCCTTCACGCGTAATTATTGATTTTGCTTCTGCTTCATTACCGTCTTCACTTACTATTTGGCCTGCACCTGAGTACATACCTTGCGTGTTTTCACGAATAGTAATGATATCAATATCGTCGTAACGAGCTTTAGTACCAACAAATGATTTAACAGGACGTACGTTAGCGTATAAACCAAATTGCTTACGAAGTGTTACGTTAATAGACGTAAAACCTTCACCTACAGGCGTTGTTAATGGGCCTTTAAGAGTGATTTTGTTTTTAGCTATTGTATCAACCGTGTCTTGTGGAAGTAACTCACCTGTTTTTTCAAGTGCAGCTAGGCCAGCATCAACAAATTCATAATCAAAGTCGCAACCTGCGGCTTTTAATATTTCAAGTGCTGAGTCGATAATGCTCGGACCGATGCCGTCGCCTTTGATCACTGTGATGGTTTGTTTGGCCATTGACTTTTCCTTTAAAGAGTTTGATTTGCACATAAATTATTACCCTGAGAGAGTAATAGCTTGTTAGGTCATTTATGTGAACGTGCTTGAAAATTTAAGGGCGCATTTATACCAAGTTATCGCCCATTTTGCTAGTTTATACAGGAAATACCGGGTATACACCAAAGTTATAATGGGTATAGGAACGTTAAATAGTCCTCTATAAATTAAATACTATTAAATAGCGCAAGCGATTCTAATTTTTGATTGAAATCAGTTAGATTTTGCCACTTTAGTATTTTCAGTTGTTCGTTTAATGTTTGCAGTTGCCATGCTGTAAGCGCAAGTTCCGGTTTAAAAACACTCTGCGCAACAATTTTAAGCGTGATCCAGAGTTTATGAGAGTCAGTTAAATGTTTTTTAGGTGTTTGCTCTGCTTCTAAAAGTGCCGTTGTCCATGGGTTGTCACTTAATAAATGAGTAAGCTGTTGCGTTAGTTGCTCGTTATTAATTGCATCCACTCCAAAAAATGAGCTAATAGGGGCACTCAATGTTTTATTTGGTGTGTCGTCAATCAGCGTTTTACGAGAAAGCTGTGTACTGCATTGCGTTAATAAAAAATGAGCATAAGCATATAAAGGTAATGTAATGTGTTCAAATTGGTCGTGTTTATTTTTACTGACTAATAAGGCCATTATTTTCACTAAACAATTTAATCTGTTAGTAACGTATGCTTGCAGAGGGTGTGGGGTAACATTAACTAATTGCTCAAAAACAACTCTTTGAATTATCGCAGGCGCATTATAATAACCGACCATCGATAAGCTATGCTTTAAGTCTTTAGCGGCCTGATGCTCCTTATTGTAAGGTTTTACTGCCTCACATAAATTCGCGACTACCTGAGGGTGAACCGCCATTAGTTGGCTTAACCCTTTATAGCTATATTCGTGCTGCAACTTAATATTACTTATTAGTTCAAGTAAAGACTGTGCTTCATCAACGTCAACTGCACTTTTCGACTTTACATGTTCACTGTTGAACACTTTAAAGTTAATAGTTTTATCAGCGCAATGCCATTGTTTTGGGTTGTCGTTAAGCGTTGCTTTAACGCTAAACCAAGCTAATTTATTTGGATTAGCGGTACTAATTAAAATATGTTTTTGCTGCGCATCAGTCGTTAAATAAATCATGGTTTGCTCGGCATAAAAAACGCGGCTTCCCGGTAACAGTGGCCCCAAATGAGCTATAAGTGATTTGATTAGCTGCAGTGCAAATAAGTTGGGAGTGCGAATGTACAAATCAGCAAGTGCTTTAAATAAACTCATATGTTTATTAGCCGTATTGCTAGTGATGTTCATGCTAATAATATTTGCTAAAGCAATCAGTGTTATGCCCCCATCGTAAAGCATAATTTTAGGGGCACTTACTAATGCTTGTTTATATTTACTTAATTTAGCTAACAATTGCGTAACGGGTTTGGCAGAATCGCCACCGGATAGCATAACTTTTGCTGCTAGTTGATGACGCACTTGCCATGTTTTTTTATCGGAGTCTTGAAAAGGTGTCTGCTCACAGAGCTTGTTTAATTGTGCTCCAACACATAAATGCTCAATAAGTGAAGCTGCAATGTATAGCTCGCTTAGGGCATTGTTGTAGTGATGAGATTTACAAAGTGCAGCGGTTATAACGCTCTGACTAACAACTAAATTAGTAGCATAAGAATAATTAGGATTATAAAGTGTTAAACGTGCTTGTAATGCGAATGGCTGTTCGTTATAGAGCACTCTATATTGCTCAGCTAACTTACTTGCCATGGGGTATAAGGCTGTCCACTTTTGTTTATTGTTATAATAGCTTAAAAAGAGCTGCGTATTATTAAGCAGCTGCTCTAAAGTAGTTGAAACAGCTTCATCCATTAAACCTTCACCTAATTTTGTTCTTGATATTTATTATATGCACTAGGACCCCATAAAAATAGCTGCCCATTTTTAAATAATAACCCAGTACATTCATCCATAGTGGTTATACCGTCAGATGTTTTATGCTGTGTACGATAAAAAACTATCTGAAATACCTGTTCACCATCTCGTTTGGCATAAGTAAGGTCAGGGCTGCCTAAATAATCAAGCACAGTATTTAGTGTTGTTGGCTGCTCAAGTGATAGTTTTTCGATATAACGTTTATTAAAAGCTTCTCGGTCTTGCCAGATCATAGCCTGAGGATCGTCTTTATAAAAGGTGATCACCAACGTTGCTATCAGTGCATATAGCCCTAAACCTAAGATTAAATATCGGATAAATTTTTTCAATATGGTTTACTCTGACTCCGGTAACTAATAATAGTATACGTTTTGTAATGTTTAGAGGCTATTAACTTGCGACTAATTAAGTCTTAACTGCTTTAAACTAAAGCCTAAATTTATATCGGTGCGTAAACTAACCAAGTGCTTTGAGATTACGTACATATCCATATTAGCGGCTAACTTTGCTTTAATACTTGGGCTTAGAGACTCATCTTCGGCCGCATGCTCAATTGAATTATAGTTATTAACTATTTGCTGCGCAGACTTAGTACCAATTCCTTTTACTCCCGGAATATCATTTGTTTTATCACCAGCTAAAGCCCAAAAATCAACGAGCTTATTTTGCTCAACACCAAAACGCTCTTTTATACTTGTCTCATCTAAATAGAGTTTTTTAAAGTAATCATAAACTGTAATGTAGGGGCCTAAATAGGGTAAAAAGCCTTTATCAGTAGAAACAACAGTATTAGCTATTTGATTATTTGATGCCTTAAACGCAAGCGTTGCAATAATGTCATCGGCTTCATCGTTAATAGGCTCAAATACAACAATACCAGTTTCTTCTATTGCGGTTTTAAAGTGCTCTAAAGCATCTTTTAGCACTTGAGGCATTGGCGCACGTGAGTGTTTGTAGTCTTTATAAAAATGATAACGCCAGCTTTTGTCACCATCAAATACCGCAATCGCATGGGTTGCACTACTTGTATCTAAAAGCTTTTTACACGCATGAGCTACACGTGCGCAGCACGTTTGTATCATTTGCTCATCGCTGTGATGTTTTTGATTTGCGTCAACGGCGTATATGCGCCTAATTAAATTAAGCGCATCAATAAGAAGTAAATGGGGTTTCAAACTATAAAACTCATGCTTTTATTTTGTAACACGGAATGTATTTACTGCCAGGGAGTTTCATACGGCCCTGATCAACAAATGCTTGTAATAACGTATCCATATTTTCCATAAGGGCAGGCTCGCCACTTAAAATGTATGGACCGTTTTGCTTAATGGCTTTTACGCCTTCGTCTTTTACATTTCCAGCTACAATACCTGAAAAAGCTCTGCGTAAATTAGCCGCTAATAACTGTTTTGGTTGATCAAGATGTAAATCAAGACTTGCCATATTTTCGTGTGTTGGTGCAAAAGGTTGTTGAAAATCGTTATCGATTTTTAACGTCCAGTTAAAGTAGTAGGCATCGCCTTCACTTTTACGGTAATCACGAACATTGGCCATAGCCGATCTTAGCTTTTGACCTACTAATTGCGGATTATCAATAATAACTTCAAACTTATCCAATGCTTCTTTACCAAGCGTCATTTCAATAAATTCACACAGCTCTTTAAAATACGCTTCACTTTCACTAGGGCCAGTTAAAATAACAGGCAAACATTGCTTGGTATTATCTGGGTGGAGTAATATGCCTAATAAATATAACAGTTCTTCGGCAGTACCTGCGCCACCAGGGAAAATTATAATCGCGTGAGCTGTTCTTATAAAAGCTTCAAGGCGCTTTTCAATATCAGGTAAAATAACTAATTCGTTAACAATAGGGTTTGGTGGCTCTGCAGCAATAATACTTGGCTCTGTTAGGCCTAAGTAACGGTTATTGGTATTGCGCTGTTTTGCATGGCCAATAGTGGCACCTTTCATTGGCCCTTTCATGGCACCAGGGCCACAACCAGTACAAATATTTAATCCACGTAAGCCGAGTTCGTAACCTACTTGTTTTGTGTATTTATATTCAACTTCGTTTATTGAGTGTCCGCCCCAGCAAACAACCATACTTGGCTCGCTATTAACACGCAAAGCACCTGCATTTCTGAGCATATCGAACACCATATGAGTAATGGCTTTTTGCTCTTTTAAATCTTTTTCGTATTTTTGACAAATAAACAAAATATCGCGAATAACAGAAAATATATGCTCGTGAATTCCGGTAATTATTTCGCCATCAACAAATGCGGTTTCGGGTGGGTTTTCAAGCTCAATTTTAATGCCTCGTTCGCGGCTTACTAAACGAATATCAAAATCTTTGTATTTGTCGTATATATCGCTACTTTCGTCGGTATGGCTACCTACATTAAGTACTGCTAATACGCAGTTTCTAAATAACCTATAACGCTCACTAGCAGAAGATTGCTCTAATAAATCAACTTCTAATTGCGACAGTAAATCTAAAACCCCAGTTGGGTTTAACTGTATTAACATAGACGTTCTCCTTACTGCTAAATCGTAAAAAACTACTTGTCATAAAATTATAATAGCTATGACATTATTTACTGGTACAAAGTCTATCTCGTCCTGAATTTTTGGCCTCGTAAAGAGCATCATCTGCTCTATCAAATGCCTTTAACAGAGTATCGCCTTTTTTAAACTGAGTAGCACCTACCGAAATAGTGATCTCAATTTGTTTTTCTCTAAATTTAAAAGGTATATTTTTAATTACCTTTCTAACTTTATCCAGAGGTAATGTTGCGTTTTCAAGCGACACACCTGGCATTAACAATACAAATTCTTCACCGCCGTAACGCGCTATAAAATCGGACTTTCTTACCGACTTTTGCAACGCTTTTGATATAACTTGAAGTGTTATGTCACCAGCGGTGTGGCCAAATCTATCATTGATAGATTTAAAGTGGTCAACATCAATAACTGCAAGCGTAACATCAGAGGGCTGAACATTAAACAAGTGCATTTCATGGCTGTAACGTTCATCAAATGCAGCTCGGTTAGGCAGTTTTGTGAGCCCATCAAGTAAACTTTTAAAGCGCTGTTCGTTTAAGCGTTTTTTATACGTTGTTAACTTACCTTCCAAAGTACCAATTCGTTTATTTATTTGACCAAAGCTAGTGCTAAGCATCTCTCTGTCTTTTCGCTCAAGTTTTTCTTTTGCTATAAAATCTTCGCTTAGTGATTTTAATTCGTTATCAACGAGTTCTTTTAAAGATGAAATTGACGTTGCTTTTTGCGTTTGCTCATTAAGATTTTTTATTTTTAGTTCGATACTTTTATTTAATGAATCAAACTCAACTTCCATCGATTCAGAGTGCTTGCTAGTAGAGACAATAGAATTGTGTAAATCTTCGAGGGTTTGATTTAACGAAACTAAAAAGCTTTGTGCCGATTTACGCTCTTTGCTTATATTCTTTACCACTACATCAATAATGTTAATCGCAGAATCAAGCAATGCTGGCATCGTATTACTTTCGGTAATGCTATTTTTTATACTATTAATTTGTTGGGTAGCTTCATCTTCAAGTACAAGTTCATTAGCAAGTTCAAGTAATTTTTTTGCGTGGCTTTGCACAGTAGAGCACTGTTTATCAATTACAGGGTCTTGTTTGCTTATTAAAGCCTGATGATAAAATGAAATAAGTTGATCAAGAAGTGGAATATAACCATGAATCGAATGCACATTATTAATTTCGTGATCGAGTAGGTTCCTTAGTGTTCGGCGTGTTTCATCAGGTAAGCCTTTGGTTTTTTGTAATTGTTTACCTGCATTTTGCACACTGTTAAATAAATCACGTTGCTGAGTTTGTTGAGTTGATTCTTGATTTTTAAGTAATATCAAAGTTTCACTAACAAGAGGAGAGAGGTATTCAAAGCTCATTCCTTTGTTGAGTGCACTTCTAAATTTAGCAAGGCGGTTATCTAACTCTATATCTAGCCCTTTACAGCTCAAAGATAATTTAGCTGTAAAGTCACACAGAATATCTACTTGATGTTTACGTGCGCTCTCAACAGCCATACGCGCATCAATTGCTTGTTTGAGCTTTTTATCTGTTGTGTTAGATCTTTCAGACACTTAAGCATACCGCCATCAAATTAATTTTATTACCTTCAGTTTACAACAAATTTTTATTATGTGTAGTTATCTAGTAAAAAACTTATAAATTTTAATAAGCTACTACGTATAAACTCGTATACAGGGCAATTTGTCGTATTTAATTCACTTTTAAATAGGGGCTTGTTAGTCTTATAGGTAATTAAGTTTCCACTAAGAGTCTCTATGAAAAAGTTATTAGCCCTATCTATTTTAGCTGCGTGTTCAGCACCTGTATTTGCCGATGTAAATTATTCTTTAGAAATCTCACAACCACAACACCATTTAGGCGACGTAAGTGTAGAGTTTCCAAAAACAGCGCAAGCACATCTTGATATAAAACTTCCAGCATGGCGAACCGGTCGCTATGAAATGCTTAACCTTGCCAATGGTGTTCGTTATTTCAAAGCTAAAGATGAAGACGGCAAAGAATTAAAGTGGGAAAAAATTGATCACAGTACGTGGCGCGTACACCTTAATGAGCCAACAGAGGTTAATGTTGACTACCAAGTGTATGCAAATGAGCTTGGTAAGCGCGCACGTCACATTGACGACAGCCATGCATTTATAGATGCGTCAGGCTTTTTTATGTTTAGTGAATCATTTCGCCAAGAGCCAGTAACCGTTAATTTAGACGTGCCTAAAAAGTGGCGCTCTGTATCGGGTATGGATAATTTAAAAGGGAAAAATTCATTTAAAGCAGCCGATTACGATGTACTTGTTGATTCACCAATCGAAACGGGTATTAACCAACTACACACATTTGAAGTAGAAGGGCGTGAATACGAGTTAGTTATATGGGGCGATGGTAACTACGATGTAGAGCTAATGCTTACCGATCTTAAAAAATTAGTTGCCACGGGTAATGTAATTTGGGATGGCTATCCGTATGAGCGTTATGTATTTATGGTGCATGCAACATCAGGAGCTGGTGGTGCAACAGAGCATTTAAACTCAACAATTATTCAACGACCACGTGACCGATTTGGTAGCCGCGAAGATTACTTAGGTTTTATTAGCACCGCTGCGCATGAGTTTGTTCATACATGGAATGTTAAAGCATATCGCCCTCAAGGTTTAGTGCCATACGATTACACTAATATGAACTATTCAAAACTGCTGTGGATTGCAGAAGGTTCAACAAGTTACTTTGAAGATCATTTATTAGTGCGCTCAGGCATTCAAACAACAGATGAATTTTTTAAAGTAATGAGTAAAACCATTAACCGTCATTTGCAAACACCAGGCCGTGAAGTGCAAAGCGCAAGCGAAACAAGCTTTGATAAATGGATTAATCAAGGTGGCGATCACGCACGTAACTACAGCACCAATATTTATTCAGAAGGTTCGTTACTTTCACTTGCTTTAGATATTGACTTACTAGAAAAAAGCCAAGGTAAAATAAGCTATCGCGACGTGCACAAAGCACTTTATAACAATCATAAAATGCCCGCTGGATTTACAGATACAGATGTACTTAATATCTTAAAAGATTTAACAGGACGTGATTATTCAAGCTGGTGGCAAGAAAATGTAGAGTCGCCTGCAAGTATTAACTTTGACGATTTACTTACTAAAGTAGGTTTAAAGTTTGAGCGTCCTGAAAAAGCAAAAGCACTTGCAAGTATTGATGCTACCGCCAGAAATACAGGTGAATTACTGACGTTAAGTTATGTACGCCGTGGTGGCAGTGCGTGGAAAGCGGGTTTAACTACCGATGATAAAATTGTCGCTATAAACAAACATCACGTAGGTAAAGATTTAAAAACTAGCCTAGAAACGTTTAAGGCAGGCGACAAAGTAACCGTTGACTATCTTCGTCGCGATGCACTTGAAAGCTTAACATTAGTATTATCAGAAGATTTCGATAAGCCTAAAAAAGTAGTTGCTGATAAAGAGGCAACGCCACAGCAAAAAGCGCTTTTCAAAGCATGGATTGGCGTGGAACATCCAAATGATGTGACAAAAAAATAAATTTAGTTTTTATAGCGTTTAAATACAGTTAACAATTATTAAAAAAGAGCTTCGGCTCTTTTTTTGTTTTGTATAATGGCGTATATAATGTACATGGAAATTTAATATTAAAATTAAATTTAATTATTATTTGGTATTTTTATTACTAAATAAAATTACTTATGGATATAGCCTCAAAATGAAATTAGACGACGTTGCTTCAGACTTAACCAACCAATTTGTAATTAACGACTATTTGCATCAGTTATTTGATGCGGTAAATGTAATTTCTGTTCAAGGTTATGACAATGAGCGTCGTGTTATTTATTGGAATGAAGGCAGTGTGCGACTTTACGGATACACCAAAGAAGAGGCCATAGGGCAAAAAATAGAAGACCTTATAATTCCTGAATCAATGTGTGAATTTGTAATTGACGCACACAGTGATTGGGTAGAAAAAGACATAGAAATTCCAGCATCCGAAATTACCCTAAAAGGTAAAAATGGCGAAAGTGTATCTGTTTTTTCTAGCCATGTTATGTTTACAAATCAATATAATACAAAACAAATGTATTGCATTGATATTGACTTATCTGAGGTTAAAAAGGCACAAGCAGATGCATCATTTAATGAGGATATGCTAAAAACTATTTTTGAGGCAATTCCTGACTTATTTTTCTTGATGGAAAATGATGGAACTATTATTGAGTATCATGCCAGTAATGAGACCGATCTCTATACCAAGCCAAAGCAATTTATTGGTAAAAAAATGGGTGATGTACTCCCGCGCGCTGTAGCCAAAAAATTTGAAACCTATATCAGCCTCGTATTAGAAAAAGAGCAGATGATGAGCTTTAAATATGAGCTAGCTTTACCCCATGGGCTCGTTTTTTTTGAAGCAAGAATAAATAAAATAACAGAACATAACCAGTTAATGGTTATTATTCGAGATATTACAGAACAGCATAAATCAGATGAACTAATTAGACATCAAGCGTATTACGATAGTCTAACTTTACTCCCTAATCGTTTTTTAGCACTTGATCGTTTGTCGCAATTGCTTATTGAAGTACAAAGAAATAACGAGAAAGCTGCGGTACTGTTTTTGGATTTAGATGACTTTAAAAAAATAAATGATTCCTTAGGTCATGAAACAGGAGACAAACTTTTAATTGAATCAGCGCAAAGGCTACAAGAGGCACTGCGAAAAGACGACACGGTAGGGCGCCTAGGTGGGGATGAGTTTATCGTATTACTACGAGGTATAACTGATCACCATTCTGCTTTAAAAATTACTGAAAAACTGGTCAATAACTTTAGAGCCCCTTTTAAAATTGAAGGCCGAGAACACATACTAACAGCGAGTATTGGTGTAGCCATATACCCAGAAAATGGTAATACAGTAGCTGATTTATTACGAAACGCTGACACTGCAATGTATCAAGCAAAATCATATGGCCGTAATACTTATTCATTTTTTACTAAAAAAATGAATGTAATTATTCAGCGCCGACTCGTAATAGAAGAGCAGATGCGTGGCGCCCTTGAGCGTGACGAATTTGAGTTATACTACCAGCCCCAATTTGACGCCAAAAATAAACACATCATTGGTGCAGAAGCGTTATTACGTTGGCATAACCCTGTACTAGGTAATGTAACACCCGATGAGTTTATACCTATTGCAGAAAATACAGGATTAATTGTACCGATTGGCAAGTTTGTAATTAGCCAAGCATTAGATTTTTTAAACACATGGCAAAGTACTTGTAAACGAAAACAGCAATACACTATTGCCGTTAACTTATCACCTCGTCAATTTAGAGACGTGGGATTACTCAGCTTTATTCAAAACTCATTGAGTGAAGCAAACGTAAATCCCGAACATTTAGAGTTTGAAATAACTGAGGGAGTGCTGATGAGTTGCCACACTAATGTTGTTGATATATTGACTGAAATTACGGCATTAGGCATTAACTTATCAATGGATGACTTTGGTACGGGTTATTCATCATTAAGTTATTTGAGAGAATACCCTTTTAATGTACTCAAAATAGATAGAAGTTTTATTGACGGTATTGTACTAAACAATGAAGATTGTAATCTCGTAAAGGCAATTATTGCCATGTCGCACAGTTTAGGGCTGACAGTGGTAGCCGAAGGCGTAGAAACAAAAGAGCAGCTTACTTTATTGAACGAATTAGGCTGTGATTTTATGCAAGGTTTTTACTTTAGTAAACCCATACCAGCAAAACAGTTTCTTGATTTTTCGATGAATTTTGATAAAAAGTAAGATTAAACACTCGATTGTAACAATTCATTGCACGGCTATTGACCTCATTAGCTACTGACGAGTAACCTGTTATAGAAACAAATAAAAAGGATTCTATAATGCGTTTAAAACCTCTTGTAGCTACATTAGCAGCCACATTTTCTTTATCACTTTCAAGTAGTGCCATAGCCGACGAAGGCATGTGGCAACCACACCAACTTCCAGAGTTAGAATCAATTTTAAAAGCCAAAGGGCTTGAAATTAATGTTGAATCTATTTCTAAATTAACCGAATTCCCAATGAATGCGGTAATTAGCCTAGGTGGCTGTACAGCATCGTTTGTATCGCCTAAGGGTTTAGTTGTGTCAAACCATCACTGTGTTTATGGCTCGGTGCAATACAATTCAACACCTGAAAACAACATATTAGAAAATGGCTTTTTAGCTAAAAGCCCTGCTGAGGACTTACCAGCAGCGCCGGGTTCACGCGTATACGTCACAGAAACAGTTACTAATGTGACTGACAAAGTTAGTAAAGGTATTGAAGAACTAAGCGGTAAAGCACGCTACGACGCAATAGTAAAAAACGAAAAAGCGCTAGTAGCCCAGTGTGAAGCCGACGAAAGCTACCGTTGTAACGTGTATTCGTTTCATGGTGGTTTAGAGTTTTACCTAATTAAGTCACTTGAAATTAAAGACGTACGTTTATCTTACGCACCAGCTATGGGCGTAGGTAAATACGGTGGCGATATAGATAACTGGATGTGGCCGCGCCACACCGGCGACTTTGGTTTTTACCGCGCTTATGTAGGCAAAGATGGAAAACCAGCTGAGTACAGCGAAGACAACGTACCTTACGTACCTGACTCTTACCTAAAAGTAAGTGCCAAAGGCGTGCAAGAAGGCGACTTTGTAATGGTTACAGGCTACCCAGGGCGTACTAACCGCTACCGCATTGCAACAGAGGTAGATAACGTATTTAACGACAGCTACCCTAAAGCACGCGTTCATAACTCAAAATACGTGTCGCTTATTGAAGAAAACTCAGAAGACGGCAGTAAAGCGCGTATTGCTTACGAAAGCACCATTGCAGGTTATAACAACTATATTAAAAACTATGGTTCGATGATCGAAAGCTTCAAAAAAGGCACTATGCTTGAGCGCAAAAAACAGTTTGAGCAAGAGTTAACACAATGGATCAATAGCGATAGTGAGCGTAAAGAGCAATACGGAAGCGTATTAGGTGAGCTATCTGAGCTAATTGCACAATCACAAGAGCACAGTGAACGCGACCGAATGTTAGGTTATGTACATCGCTCACAAATGATCAGCACAGCACGACGTTTATACCGCCTAGCTTACGAAAAACAAAAGCCAAATAGCGAGCGTGAATCTGGTTATCAAGAACGTGATTTACCTCGCATTAAAGCGGGGCTTGAGCGTATGAGCCGCCGTTATGATAGCAAAGTAGATAAAGCTATTTTACTGCACTTTTTAGAGCTGTATGCAGCACTTCCAAAAGAAGAGCGTTTTAGCGAGGTTGATAACGTATTCAAAGTACAAAATGGGTTTGATAAAGCAACTCAAAGCGCGTTACTTGATAGCATGTATGAGCAGTCAAGACTTGATAATGCCACTGTTCGCAATTCATTGTTTGAGCAATCGTTTAGCCAGCTAAATCAAAGCCAAGACCCATTTGTGCAGTACGCTAAAGCCATATTTAAAGTAATGAAAGCACAGGAAGATAAATCAAAAGCACTTGCAGGTAAATTACAAGCAGCTCGCCCAGAGCTAATGAGCGCAATAATTGCGTTTAACAAAGCTAAAAACAAACCTGTATACGCCGATGCCAATAGCACATTACGAGTAACCTATGGCACCGTAGGTGGCTACTCACCTCAAGATGGCTTGGTAGCAACTCCTTTTACCTCGCTTGAAGGGTTACTGGCTAAAAACACCGATGTTGACCCATTTAATGCACCTAAAAAGTTACAAGAGCAAATTAAAGCCAAGCTTTACGGTGATTACACGGGCGGCATGAATACAGTACCAGTAAACTTTTTATCAAATGTAGACACTACCGGTGGTAACTCAGGTTCGCCAACACTTAACGGCAAAGCAGAGCTTGTTGGTTTACTGTTTGACGGTGTTTACGAAAGTATTATTGGTGACTGGGATTACAACCCTGAGCTTAATCGCTCAATCCACGTTGATTCACGCTACATGCTGTGGGTAATGGATAAAGTAGATAATGCACAAAACTTGTTAGACGAAATGACAATCGTAAAATAAGTAATTAGTGAGATAAGAGAAGGGCGCTTACCGTAAAGGAAGCGCCTTTTTTGTTGATGTTTGATTCGTTTATTTATGACTGCTAAGTGCCATGATCGGATAATCGAAACCTTAGTCGCTTGTTATATTTAAATTTTACGCTCAAAGGCTAGATATAAAGTTGCAAATAAAAAACCACTAAAGCCTTTTTCCATTTTTGATAACACCCACCCATCTCTTGCCAACTCGTTTGCTTTAGCGTTTGCTCTATTTAACATACCACCTGTAGCCCAGATTTGAGAAACTGCAATAAACTTATACTCCATGTAACACTCCTTTAAATATAAATGCTTTATCAGAGGACTCTTTCTCTATTTTTAAGCGAAAACGTCCTTATTTTATTAGCTTCTATTAATAGCAAAAAGCATAAGTTATTGCTAGCTATATATATTATGCTTATGATGGGTTATTTGAACATATAAAAAAGGGGGGAAGTAGTCATTAATTAATTACTCACTCAATGACTGATTCTCGCTCACAGCACGCTTCAGCAAAGTGCGACTTGCTGTCATTTAAATAGAAATTAGCAAAGGCGACCTCATTTTCTTACCTTTTTGTTGATGTTTGATTCGTATATTTATGGCTGCTAAGTGCCAGTGTAGGTCAGATAAGCGAAGCGCCATCCGACATAGTAAAATACCTTGCCAATTATTATCAACATTTTATGTTGTTGTGTGGCGGGAGAGTGCCAACAGCGGACGCTGGTAACGCCTTGCTAAGAGACAAAAAAATAGTTTGCTAAAATGTTAAAGAACGAAAACAGCAAACTGTATTTTGTCCTTGTTAAACAGCTTGTTATATAGCATTGTACTCATGATTAAGTAACCCTAACTTTAAATCATTACACCAACGACCACCTAATTTAAAGTTATCTCGAATTGTACCTTCATGAGTAAAACCCAACGCTTTTAGTAAATTAAATGATGGGGAATTACCTTCAGTGACAGTTGCGATCACTTTATGGAAATTACATTGATTAAAGGCATATTCAATAACGGCAATAGTTGACTCTTTACCATACCCTTTGCCCTGAAACTCAGGACTTAGTAAAAAGCCAAGTTCAGCTTGTTGGTATGGCTCCCATTCGGGATAAAAACCAGTTACGCCTATTTTAATCCCAGTTGCTTTTTCAATGATTGTTAAAGTTAACCAATGATTAGAAGTTTTTTCCCATTCGCCTAAGCGACAATTAAAACGTTCATTTATATCAGATTCGGTAAATGGATCACTGACATACTTGAGTACATCGCTTGATTGATGAAGTTGCTCAAAAAGCTCCCTGTCATCTTTACAAATTGGCTTTAAAATGAGCCTTTGGGTTTCAATTTGCACAGGCTTTCCTTTGCTATATAACACTTATTGAACACCATTTTGGTGGTTTATAACACACCAAAACGGCCTATATTACATACCATGATAATTTCACCAATAATCACCTTTGTAAACAAGTAATTAAAACCGCTAGAAATTAAGCATGTTATTTTGCCCCAAAACGGCGTTTAATAATGTTATTGGACAAAATTAGATTTCTACTTAAAACACAGGAATAAATTTAACTTTTTCAGTGTCCGGTTATCGCTCTGAGCTGCCTTTAACTTAAATCAAATCACCTCAACACCCTTTAATATATTTCATGTGCATTTTATAACCAAGAAGTGCTAGCTTAGTGGTAAATTAATTGAAGGAAATAATTATGAAATTAGAGTCATTAGCACTGCACCACGGTTACGAATCTGAGCCTACGACCAAATCGGCAGCCGTGCCTATCTATCACACTTCTTCTTATACATTTGATAATACGCAGCATGGCGCTGATTTATTCGATTTAAAAGTACCTGGAAATATTTACACCCGCATAATGAACCCAACTAATGCCGTACTTGAGCAACGTATTGCTGCAATGGAAGGGGGTATTGGTGGGCTAGCTGTTGCCTCTGGGATGGCCGCTATTACGTATGCTATTCAATGCTTGTGCGAAGTAGGCACTAATATTGTGAGTACCAGCCAAGTATATGGTGGCACGTATAACTTATTTGCACATACCTTACCTAGGCAAGGTATTGAAGCACGCATGATAAAGGCCGATGACTTTACCGCGTTCGAGAATGCAATTGACGACAACACCCGCGCTGTTTTTTGTGAATCTATTGGTAATCCTGCAGGTAATATTGTTGATATTGAACGTTTAGCACGTATTGCACACAGCAAAGGTGTGCCGCTTATTGTTGATAATACCGTGGCTACGCCGTATTTATGCCGCCCATTTGAGCTGGGCGCCGATATAGTGGTTCACTCACTTACAAAGTATATAAACGGGCACGGTACTGCTATTGGCGGCATGATTGTCGACTCAGGTAAATTTGATTGGAAAGCGAATGCCACGCGCTTTGCAATGATGAACGAGCCCGATCCGTCGTATCACAATGTGGTTTATACCGAAGCTTTTGCTGAAGCTGCATTTATTGGACGTTGTAGAGTAGTGCCACTTAGAAATACTGGCGCAGCGCTTGCGCCTAAAAACGCATCTGACATTTTAATTGGCCTTGAAACCTTAGGCTTAAGAATGGATCGCCACTGCGAGAATGCACAGCAGCTAGCTGAGTATTTAGAAAATCATCCAAAAGTGCTTTGGGTTAATTACGCAGGGCTTAAATCAAGCCCGTATAACGAAATGAGCCAAAAAATTACCAGTGGTAAAGCATCGGGTATTTTAAGCTTTGGTATTGCTGGTGGCCTAGAAGCGGGTACTCGTTTTATTGATGCGCTAAACATGATTTTACGCTTAGTTAATATTGGCGATGCCAAGTCGCTTGCGTGCCATCCTGCGTCAACTACACACCGCCAATTAAATGATGAAGAGCTTGCTAATGCGGGTGTAAGTCGCGATTTAATCCGTTTGTCAGTCGGTATTGAAAACATTGCTGACATAATTGCCGATGTAAGCCAAGCGCTCGATAAAGCATAGTTACCTCACTACCTTTCATAAAAAACTTTAAAGCATAAAAAGCGTTAGTTGAAAATAAACTATCGTTTTTTATGTTTTTCTAAAACCAATTAACAAGTATACACCCTTATTTTATATACCTTTTTTATAAAACCTCCCTAAGACTTTTATATTTCTATCGTTTGTTTTTCATTCACATGTCAATTTTGTATTGACACTAAGATTAGTTACTACTACATTTGTAACAGTACCACTACAAGTGTAGTAATAGGAGCGACAATGAAACTTAGTGATTTTGAAATGGATATTATGCAGCTGCTCTGGCAGGAAGAACCCTGTACCGCGAGTCAACTACATAAAGTGCTTTTAGCTGATAAGCAAAAAGATAAAAAAGTAGCCTATACAACAGTTAAAACTATCGTAGATAGGTTAGAACACAAAGGGGCGATTGAGCGCTGTGGACATGAAGGTCGAGCTATTGTTTTTAGAACAATCGTGACTCAAGACACATTATCGGGGCAAGCTATGCCTAGTTTTATGCAACGATTTTTTAAAGGTAATTCTCGTAGTTTAATTGCCCACTTTATTAAAGAAGAAAAGCTAAATGATGAAGATATAGAATATTTACAAACGCTTTTAAAAAATAAGAAGTTAGATTAAAGGAGAGGGTAATGACGGATTATTTACTAACTTGCACACTTATTAGCTTATGTATTTTGCTTACAGTAAAAGGGCTAAAAAATGCCCCAGCACGATTAAACTTTTACATTTTAATGACTGCCTTGGCATGTTGGTTTGTCCCTTGGCAATATTTTTCCCAGTTATCCTTATTTGAAGGGGCAAATCGTTACACATTCAACGTGGCGCAATTGATTCCCGATGTTAAAGCATTAATACCAAGTGCTGAACAAGTAGCAACTAAGGACGAATTACAAAGCGATATGGGTATATGGGACTTATTGCCATCACTTAGTAATGTTTTTATGGTTTTAGTTTTAGCTGGTTTTGGATTGTTTTCATTACGCATGAGCCTTTATGTAAAGCTTATAAAAAACTTATACATTAACTCAAAGCCAAGTCCTGAACTTAAACACATTAACAATCAGTATCCAATTAGACTAACAACCCATACAGAGCCTGCTTTTGCTACCGGGTTAATAAAGCCTGTTATTTGGCTAGAGTCGACGATGGTAAATCGTGAAGAATTAGATTCAGTCATTCAACACGAGGTAACTCATTTACAACAAGGTGATATTTATTGGACGTGGCTTATTAGTTTTATAGAAAGCGTTTTTTGGTGGAATCCTATTTGCTTAAAGTTAACTGGTTTAGCAAAAGAGCAACTCGAACTTAGCTGTGATGAGTTGTGTATGCAAAAGCTAAAAGGTAAATACCAATTGGATTTAGCCAGTTTATTGCTACAAGAGCAAAGTGCTAAAAGCTCGCCTAACTTTTTTACCCCCCCACTTTTGAATATTGCTCATTCTAAGAGTTTTAATATTCAGAGGATCAAAATGTTAAACAAGGAAAAAACAATGAAAAGTAAATATTTGGTTATGGTTGCGGCGGCAATGTCTTTTAGTGCTTTAGCTGCAGCGCAAATTGTAGATGGTAGTTCAGATAACAAGCAGCCAAGTAATAATACGTCTCAGGCTCCTGTTAAAAGTGAAGAATATAAACAACAACTAGCACAGCTTCTAAAAAGTGCTGCTGGGGCAAAAAGTGATACCCCTGAACTGTTAAACCAAGCTGCGCAAGGCATACAACAATGGCACTTAAATAGAGATAAACTTGCTGGTTTTGAAGAAGCTGAAATTAAACTACAAAGCTTTAGGCTGCTAGATCACGTTTACTCTAAACTTGAGCAATATGAAGATATATTGAGTGCTTACGAAAAATGGTATGAGCCTGGTAGTAACCCGCCTTACTTTTTAAACAATTCACTAGCAACCGCGTATATACAACTAGGGCGTTATGAGCTTGCTGTTGCAGAGCTTGAAGATTTATCAAAACAGCTTGAAGGGAAACTACATGTTGGCTCTGCTGATAACTTAGCACTGGCATACATTTACCTTGATGATTACGATAAAGCGTTAAAAACCCTAGAGAAGGTTGATGCAAAAGACGATGTATACGGAAATATCCTTAAATATTATGTTTATGATAAACAAAATAACCGTAAAAAGATGGATGAAATCAAAAGTAAAATCCCAGAAGCATTTGCAGTTACCCCCGCGTTATTACCACAAAGCGGCCTACCTGGTTCGCAATTGTTGAGATTGCTATAAGTTTTCAATTACGATGAGGCTCGGAGTATCTGAGCCTCTGTTTATGTTATTGGTACAAATACAGTAAAATAGGTCTAGATTATTTAAATCTCTTGGGTAATCGCTTAGTGATAACTTAAATAAAAATGGCTAAAAGTAGTGATTTTTCACAATAGTTGGTATGTTACAAGTAACATTTTATTTAATTGTGTGTGATGAAAAAAAACAAACGTTCTTCTCTTCAAGATATTGCCGATGCGGTTGGTGTAACCAAAATGACGGTGAGTCGTTATTTACGTAATCCCGAAAAAGTATCAGAGTCTACTCGCACTAAAATTAGTGCAGCTATTGATACGCTAGGTTACATTGCAAATAAAGCCCCTGATTTACTCTCTAATGCTAAAAGCTACTCTATTGGTGTACTAGTCCCATCGTTAACGAACCACGTATTTGCTCAAGTTATAAAAGGTATTGAAGATGTAACAGGGCCTGCAGGATACCAAACAATGTTAGCCCATTATGGTTACAACCCTGAAATTGAAGAAAAACGGGTTG
This sequence comes from Pseudoalteromonas sp. AS71, assembly GCF_038900275.1. Lineage (NCBI taxonomy): Bacteria > Pseudomonadati > Pseudomonadota > Gammaproteobacteria > Alteromonadales > Pseudoalteromonadaceae > Pseudoalteromonas > Pseudoalteromonas sp. AS71. Next base: position 137,890 of record NZ_JBBMQZ010000002.1, read on the forward strand.
AGTATCTATTGTCGTATCACGTTGATGGTTTAATTTTATCAGAAACCACACACACAGACAGAACGCTAAAAATGATTGAAACGTCAGGGGTACCTGTGATTGAAATAATGGATACTCATCACTCTCCAATGCAGCAAGCGATTGGTTTTGATAACGTTAAAGCCGCTTTTGATATGACGACGGCACTTTTAAATAAAGGCTATCGCAATATTGTTTATATAGGTGCAAGGCTCGATGTACGAACACGCCTAAAATTTCAAGGTTATTCAGATGCTATGTTAGCTAAAGGTTTTACGCCTAAAAGTGTGATGACTGATCAAGCTTCATCTTATAGTTTAGGTGCTGAACTTTTACAAAAAGCGCGTACTGACTACCCAAATACTGACTGTTTGTTTTGTACTAATGATGATTTAGCAATTGGGGCTATTTTTGAATGCCAGCGAAACAACATTTTAGTGCCTAGCCAAATGGGGGTTGTGGGTTTTCATGGCCATGATATTGGCCAAGCAATGGTGCCTCAATTAGCAAGTGTGATCACCCCTCGTTATCAGATAGGTAATGTTGCGGGAAGAGAGTTGTTGAGCCGGATTAATTCAGATTTGGATGCTAGGATTAATTATAAGCAAGTAATTGATACTGGTTATATAGTTCATCTAGGTGAAAGTGTTTAAATACTCTAATTATATGAGCCTAATTACCTGTGCCTAATTACCTGAGCCTAAATAACAAAAGGCTCAGGTAATTTTTATATGTGTGATGATAACTTTACATACTGTAATTTTACAAAAACAGAGAAATAATCATAGCGACAAGTGCGCCAACAGTACCAATAATAGTTTCCATTACCGTCCACGTTTTAAGAGTTTGCATTTCGCTCAAACCGAGATAGCGACTCGCTAACCAAAATCCTGAGTCGTTTACATGGGAGAGCACAATAGAGCCCCCACCAATAGCGATAGTGACAGCGGCAAGCTGCGCTCCATCAAGGCCCAAAGGCTGAAGCATTGGAATAATTAAGCCACACGCTGTAAGCATAGCTACTGTCGCAGAGCCTTGAATAACCCGCACAGCGGCTGATAATACAAAAGCGAGTATTACAATCGGTAATCCTGAGCCAGCTAAGTAATTACCTAGTGCAGTACCTACTCCTGAATCAACTAATACTTGTTTAAATACCCCACCGGCACCAGTGACAAGAATAATAATTCCTGCAGGTTGTAACGCACTACCACAAATTTCCATGATTCTAGCATTAGGGACACCGCGCCTTGCGCCGAGCAAATAAAATGCCATTAGGCAAGCAACTAAAATTGCTGTAAATGGATGACCTATAAAGGCTAACCAATTATATAAATCAGAGTCTTTTTCAACAAAGCGGCTACCAATAGTATTTAAACTAATCATAATTAACGGCAGAGCAATTAAACCTAATGCTAATCCAAAACTAGGCGTCCCTTTACCAACTCTTTGGTTATCGTCGATTTGTTCGTGCTGTGGGAGTTCTACATGTATAGATTTAGAAATAATAGAGCCCCAAATTGGACCTCCTATAATCATTGCCGGTATGGCAGCAATAAGGCCAAATAAAATCATATAACCATAGTCAGCGCCTAATTGAGAGGCAACCAAAATCGGCCCTGGCGCAGGAATAAGAAACGCCTGACAAGACGCTATCCCAGCAAGTAGCCCAATACCAATTTTAACAACGCTGCCACCGCCTTTTCGTACCACAGCAAAAACAATACCGATTAAAAGTACAACGGCTACATCAAAAAAGAGGGGGAGGGCACAAATAAAGCCCGTAAAGGTAAGCGCCCAATTAGCGTTTTTTTCTCCAAAACGGTGTAAAAGTGTGTGGGCAATGCGATCCAGCGCGCCGGTTTCTTCCATTACTTTGCCAAACATGGCGCCTAAAGCGACCACCACCGCTACAAAGCCTAGTGTTCCGGCCATTCCTTTTTGAATTGTAGCGGCAATTATTTCTGGGCTCATTCCTGAGAATAATCCTGCAATCATAGAAACAAGGATCAAAGAGACGACAGCATGTAGTCGTACTTTCATTACTAAAAAAAGCAATAAAAATATGGAGCCTACCGCTGTTAGTATTAATGATAAATCTGACATTTTTCCCTACTTATATTCAGTGTGAATTATGATGTTTAGTGTGTGTTTAACTTCACTTTCGTATTTGTTACGGGTAACATGTTACCCGTAACTCAATATAATATATACATTGAAAATAATTAATTATTAAATTAAGGCGAGGGTAAATACATGAGTAACACAAATGTAGGTCGTATTTATATTGTAATGGGGGTTTCAAGCACAGGAAAGTCAAGTGTGGGTGATGCATTAGCAAAGCGCATTGGCGCTAAATTTATCGACGGAGACGACTTACATCCCAAGGCTAATATATTAAAGATGTCATCTGGGCAGCCTTTAAATGATGCTGATCGTGTGCCTTGGCTCGAAAGAATACGTGATGCTGCATTTAGCATTGAAAAGAAAAATGAAGTCGCGGTAATAGTCTGCTCAGCATTAAAAAAGAAATACCGAGAACAAATATGTGATGGAAATACAGGCATTACCTTTTTACATCTTTTTGGTGATTTTGAGCTGGTTAAAAGCCGTATGCAGGACAGAAAAGGACATTTTATGCCTGTTGATTTACTCAAAAGCCAATTTGAAGCGCTAGAAGTTCCAAAAGAAGATGAGCCCAATGTTATAAATATAGATATTAATAGCTCATTTGAGCAAGTGGTCGAAAGCTGTATTAGCGCAACTAAAATGAATAGCCACAACAAGTTAAAAGTGTTTAGTTAATCAGTTAACTGTTACTTTTAACATTAAGGGGCTTTATTTGTTATGAGTTAGCGTCTGCTCGTGGTGTTTCTAAAATCGCTTTTTTTTCATCTTCAGATAATATTATCCAATCAAAAATTTCTTCGTTAGTACGCCCACAACCGGTGCAGTAACCGCTGCGCCTTTCGCATATTCCTAGGCAATCAGTTTTAAATTTAGATTGTTTTTTGTTTTGATTTAATTGGCGCATATTAAAGTCCTAGTGGTGGTGCAATTTCAAAGCGAGAAGAAAACCCGTTACCTTCTTGATTAGTAGCAAGTGTAATGACTGGGGTTTTAGTATCAAGTACAAAGGTGCTGTAAATTGAACTTGCTGTTTCTTTTTGGCTTTCCAACCAACCTGTTTTGGTTAAGCATTGGCGTAATTGCTTAGCCAGTTTTTGATGAGACTTTATTGTTTGCGTTTGTGTTTTAACAGGTGTTTGGCATTGGTAGCTTGCTTGCTCTGACTTATTTAAAGTAACCGTACAGTTTGCTCCAATCATATGAGCACTAGTACGCCATTGATTAGTAAACTGGTTATTTACTTTATCTGTTTTGATTGAATTAAAACCAGACTCATAACTGCTTATAAGGTTATTTATGGTGCTGCATTCGTCGGGTGTTACTGTGGTTTTTACAGACTGATTCGTTGTAGTAATAGTGGTTGTTGTAGTTGTAGTCTGATTAGTTTTGCTGGTACAGCCCGCTAAAATAAACGCGACAATAGAAGGAATAATATAGTTTTTCATAGTTCACAGTAACCGATTAATTTAGCCACGCACTATATCACACGTGATTTACTGTAAAAATAAAAAAGCCCATATAAATATGAGCCTCTTTGTTAGTCACAACTAATGCTATTTATGGCGACCTTGCAAGCATTTAACTACATCTTCAAGGGCTAAGCCTTGGCGTTGTAGTAATACAGTCAGGTGATAAATTAAATCAGCAGACTCGTTTGTTAGCTCATCGTTATCGTGTTTCATAGCGGCAAGGGCAACTTCTACGCCTTCTTCACCTACTTTTTGACAACTACGGCTTAAGTCTTTTGCAAATAATGACGCTGTGTAGCTTTTTTCAGGGTCATCATTTTTACGCGCAACAATCACATCTTCTAACTGTGCTAAAAAGCTTAAACTTGGTTTTGCTTCATCACCAAAACAGCTTTGTGTACCTAAGTGACACGTTGGGCCTTCTGGGTTGGCAAGTACTAAAATTGAATCGTAGTCACAATCTGTATGCACAGATACTACGTTTAAGTAGTTTTCTGATGACTCGCCTTTAGTCCATAAACGCGATTTTGAACGCGAGTAAAACGTTACCTTATTGGTATCAAGCGTAACAGCGAGTGCTTCGCTGTTCATAAAGCCTTGCATTAAAATAACACCAGAGCGGGCATCTTGAATAATCGCAGGGATCATGTCACTTTTAGCGAAATCGACCTGAGCTTGGTTTTGTTGTGTTACTTGCATAATCTTGCTGCCACTTGGTTATCTGTTAAAAATTGTTTTAGTTCGCCAATGTTAATCACATTTTTATGAAAAACGCTGGCAGCTAATGCACCATCTACTTTGCTTTGTTTAAATACATCAACAAAATCTTGCATACTACCCGCACCGCCAGAGGCGATTAAAGGAATGTCACACAGCTCGCGAATTTTACTTAGTTGCTCGTTGTCGTAACCGTTACGAACGCCATCTTGGTTCATACAGTTTAATACAATTTCGCCTGCGCCTAGGTCTTGTACGCGTTTAACCCATTCTTGTGTTTTATAGCGCGTACGGCTTGATGCATTAGGATCGCCGGTTAATTGGTAAACTAAATACTCGCCGGTAATTTCATCAAAAAAGCTGTCAATGCCGACTACAACACATTGCTTACCAAACTCATCGTGTAATTCTTTAATAAGTTCAGGACGCGCAATAGCAGGGCTGTTAATGCTTATTTTGTCTGCGCCGCGCTCAAGTACCCGCGCTGCATCAGCCACTGATTTAATACCGCCCGCTACACAAAATGGAATATCGATATTACGTGCAATGCTCTCTACCCAGTTTACATCAAGTAGGCGTTTTTCAACGCTTGCACTGATTTCGTAAAAAACCAGTTCATCGGCGCCAGCTTCGCTGTAGGCTTTAGCCATTGTTAAAATATCGCCAACTATTTCATGGCCTTTAAACTTTACGCCTTTAACTACTTGGCCGTCTTTAACGTCTAAACACGGGATTATGCGTTTTGATAACATGCCAGTGCCTCCTCAACGCTAAATGCGCCATCAAGCAATGATTTACCTAAAATAACGCCGCCCACACCAAGCTCTATAAGCTTTTTAATGTCATCTAGTGAGCTTACGCCACCTGAGGCTTGCACTTTAATTGTGCTGTTATGGCGAGTTAAATCTTCGTAAAGCTCAAACGATGGACCCGTCATGGTGCCATCTTTACTGATGTCCGTGCATAAAAAATCAATAACACCTAAGCTTACATAAAAATCTACCAGCTCAAGTAAACCAAATTCAGATTCACTTAACCAACCGTGCGTTGCTGGTGCCCAGCCCGTGGCTGTTTTATTTACATCAAGAGCAATTACAAAATGCTCTGCGCCAAATTGCTCAATCCAGGCTTTTACTTGTTCGCGTTTTTCTACTGCCATTGAACCAATAACAACTTGGTTTGCACCGGCTTTTAGCCAATCACTTACATCTTGCTCTGAGCGAATACCGCCGCCCACTTGGTACGGTACGTTAAGTGCTTTGGTTGCAGCTTGAATATGTTTCCACTGTTTTTTACTTGGATCGCGTGCACCTTCTAAATCAACAAGGTGTAACTTGCCTGCGCCACTGTCGGCGTATTCTTTTAAACGTGCACCAAGTTCGAAAGGGTAAAACTGTGCTGTGTCGTATTTACCTTGGTACAAGCGCACAATTTGATTTTGTAATACGTCTAATGCTGGAATAATCACAAATAATCTCTTTTTTGTTAGTTAATGGGCAGTTTATAACTGCCAATCAACAAAATTTTGTAATAAACGTGCGCCAACTTTTGCGCTGCGCTCTGGGTGAAATTGCATGCCTGCGTAATTGTCTTTAGCAACAATGGCTGAAAAGGTTTGACCATATTCGCCGCTCACTAGTGTGGCGTCGTTTACGGTGTGCGCAAAGCTGTGAACAAAATACACTTGCTCATCAAGCGTTAGCCCTTTAGTTAATGCATGCTCTTTGTTAACGCTTAAGTTATTCCAACCCATATGCGGCGACGTTAAATTGCCTACATCAAGCGCTTTTACTTGCCCTGGTATTTTACCTAGGCACTGTACGTTACCTTCTTCGGTGCTTTCGCACAGTAACTGCATACCTAAACAAATGCCCATAAGCGGGCGCTGGTATTCATTTATAGCTTGTTGCCAGCCGTTATCTACTAGGCGTTTCATAGCAACCGACGCGTGGCCTACACCTGGCAATATAGCGCGCTCAAAACCCGCTAATTGCTCTGGTGAAGTAATTACTGTTGGTGTTTGCCCTAAGCGTTCAAACGCAAAGCGTACTGAATTTATATTGGCACAACCGGTATTAATTATGGCAATCATAAACATCCCTTAGAGCTGGCTGTTTGTTGGGTCGTGTCTTGTGCCACTGCCATACGAAGAGCACGTGAAAACGCTTTAAATAAACCTTCTACTTGGTGATGACAGTTACCGTCGCTTACCGATAAAATAAGGCTAATAGCGGCGTTATCACTCAAGCTTTTGAAAAAGTGCTCAACCATTTGTACGTCTAAGTCGCCTGCTTTTTCGCGGCTAAAGTTAGCGTTTAATACAAATGATGCACGGCCCGATAAATCAATTTGTGCTTCAGCTTTACACTCGTCCATAGGAAGGGCAAAACCATAGCGTGCAATTTGCGATTTAGTGCCAAGCGCTTGTTTAAGTGCGACACCAAGAGCAATACCAATGTCTTCAACAAGGTGGTGCTCGTCTATGTGTAAATCGCCTTTAGCTTTAATGTTTAAACCAATGTTTGCGTGGGTGCGAATTTGATCAAGCATGTGATCAAAAAAGCCAAGTCCGGTGTCTATGCTGCCATTTTTAGTTTGATCTAAGTTTATGGCTACATCAATTTGGGTTTCTTTAGTGTTGCGTGTAACACGACCTTCGCGGTTTGCGGTAGTCAATTTAGTTACTATCGCACTCCAATCGCCGTCGTATAAAATACCTTCACAACATAAGTTTTGAGCAAGGCCAATATCAGTTTCGCGGTCGCCAATAACAAAAGAGCGTGCTAAATCTACTTTGCCTGAGCGCATAAGCTCGGTAAGTAATCCGGTTTTAGGTTTACGGCAATCGCAGTTTTGCTCGTTAAAGTGAGGGCAAATTAATACTTCGTCAAAGCTAATGCCTTGGCTTTGCATTATGTCCATCATTTTGTCTTGTGCTATGTCAAAATCAGCAGTAGGAAAGCTATCTGTGCCTAAACCATCTTGGTTAGACACCATTACTAAACGGTAACCTGCGGCTTGTAATTGTAATAACGCAGGAATAACACCAGGTAAAAATGCTAGCTTTTCAAGGCTATCTACCTGTTTGTCGGTAATTGGCTCTTCAATAATAGTGCCGTCGCGGTCTATAAATAAATAGGGGTTACTCATGATACTTCGTTTCCTGCTAAAGATGCTGCGGTAGCCGGCGTTTGTAAGCCATCTAACCAAATTTTTACTTGTTCAAGTTCTTGTTCACTACCAATTGAAATTCGTAGCCAGTCGTCTTCACCGTATAGTGTAAAAGCGCGCATAACCAAACCTTGCTCAAGTGCAATTTTAAAGTAGTTTTTATCGGCTAATTTTAAAGTAACAAAGTTACCTTCACCAGTGAGAATTTTTAATGCAGCAGGGGAGGCGTTTAGCCAATCTACCAACTTAGCTTTTAAGCTATTTAAAATAGTGACTTGGCGGCGCATTGATGTAATTGCATCGGGTGCAATTGCTTGCGCTGCAATACTTGCTACAACGCCTGATACCGGATACGGCGCAATGACTTTACGAATTGGCGCTAGTGTTGCTGCTTGTGCAAGGGTAAAGCCCGTTCTGAGCCCTGCTAGCGCAAAGGCTTTAGAAAGCGTGCGCAGAACCACTACATTACTAAACTCATTAATAAGTTTTGTGGCGCTTTGCTCTGGGCAGAACTCTATATAGGCTTCGTCAACAATAACCAGTGCTTTACCCATAAGTGCTGTTGCAATCGCTTTTACTTTATCAAGTGGTGTTAGGCTGCCAGTTGGATTATTTGGGTTACAAATAAATACCAGTTTTGAGCTGCCAACAGCTGCAACTATTTCATCAACACTGCCACTTAATAATAATTCTTGGGTAAGCGCGTTAATACTAACGTTGTGTGTATCGGCGGTAACTTTGTACATACCGTAGGTTGGTAAAAATAGCGCAATACTATCTTTAGCTGGCTCACAGTATGTGCGCACTAAAAGCTCAATGCCTTCATCTGCGCCGCGCGTCATTAATACATTTTCGCTTTCAAGCTCTGTATAAGCGGCGTAACGGTCAATAACCAGTTGCGGTTGTGGATCAGGGTAGCGATTTAAATCCTCAATACTCAGTTCAAGATTTTTAGCATACGGGCTTTCGTTAGCATTTAGCCACGTTGTACCGGTTAGCTTTTCACTTTTTGCAGAGCTGTATGCAGCAAGGGCTGCAATATTCTTAGGTAATAAGCTAGACGCTTGTGCGCTCTCATTGCTCATTTTTAATTGCCTCTAAACGAATTGAAACCGCATTAGCGTGGGCATCAAGGCCTTCTGCATCTGCAAGTGGTAAAATTGCTTTTGAAAGCTGCGTTAAACCACTTTTAGTAATTGTTTGCACTGTGTATGTACGGAAAAAATCAAGCAAGTTTAAACTCGAGTAAGTTGCACTGTAACCATATGTTGGTAACACGTGGTTAGTACCCGATGCGTAATCGCCTGCAGATTCTGGTGTGTAGTCACCTACAAATACTGAGCCTGCATTTTTAACTTTATCTAGGTAAGGTGTTGCATCGCCTAGTTGTAAAATTAAATGCTCTGGGCCGTATTGCGCCGATACATCAAATGCTTGCTCAACAGAATCAACCAAAATAAGTGAAGAATTAGCGAGCGCTTGCTCGGCTGTTTCTTTGCGGCTCAAATTAGCTAACTGGCGTGTAAGTGCCTGCTGAGTTTGTTCTATAATACTTTCGCTGTTACATAATAAAATAACTTGCGAGTCTGCGCCGTGCTCTGCTTGTGAGAGTAAATCGGCGGCTATAAATTCTGGGTTTGCACGTTCATCTGCAATAACTAATACTTCAGAAGGACCTGCTGGCATATCAATTGCCATACCTGGGATAGTTTGCGCAACGAGCTGTTTAGCCATTGTTACGAAGCTATTACCTGGGCCAAAAATTTTGTTTACTTTAGGAACCGATTCGGTGCCATAAGCCATTGCTGCAATTGCGCCTGCGCCACCACTTTCTATCAAAGTAGTAATGCCACATAACTTAGCTGCATATAAAATAGCAGGGTTAATTGCTTTATCACCTTGTACCGGCGTAGCTAGTACAACGGTTTTAGCGCCGCTTAACTGTGCTAATACACCTTGCATAATAACCGACGATGGCAGTGGTGCACTGCCACCGGGTACATAAATACCGACTGCTTCGATGGCTTGATATTTCAGTTCACATACAACGCCTGGTTGGGTTGATAATTTAATATCTTTTGGCAACTGCGCTTCGTGAAAACGTTTAACATTTGCATAAGCGGTGTCAATTGCGTATTTAAGCTCAGCACTTAATGCTTGCTCAGATGCGTTAATTTCATCTAGCGGTACGCGCAAACGTGGGTTAGCTCTATTATCAAACTCTTTGGCCATGCTAAGTAAGGCTTCATCGCCTTGCTCTTTTACATTAGCTAAAATAGTTTTGCATATAGCTTCAACCTTTGCGCTTACAGAAACTGCAGGGCGCATTAGCGCCGCTGCTTGTACTTGTGAAGATTCCTCATTCCAACGAAGCATGGTACTTACTCCATCATTTTTTCAATTGGCATAACTAAAATAGAGTTAGCGCCTAGGGCTTTTAACTGCTCCATTGTTTCCCAAAATAATGTTTCGCTGCTTACCATGTGAAGTGCTACGTATTCATCGTTACCAGCAAGGGCAAGTAGAGTAGGTTGACCAGAACCTGGTAAAATTTCACAAATTTCATCAAGTTTGTTTTTTGGTGCGTGTAGCATGATGTATTTGCTTTCTTTAGCTTGTCTAACACCACGTAAGCGCGGCATAAGCTTATTGATTAGTGCTAGTTTGTCAGCATCTTGAAGATCTTTATTTTGAATTAAACACGCGTTTGATTCTAAAATTGTTTCGCCTTGAATTAAGCCGTTAGCTTCAAGTGTTGCGCCGGTAGATACTAAATCACAAATTGCATCAGATAAACCTGCACGCGGTGCTACTTCAACAGAACCCGTAAGCATTACTGTACCTGCGTTAATGCCTTCGCGCTTTAACCACTGAGTTAAAATTTCTGGGTAGGTAGTAGCAATACGTTTGCCTTCAAACCAGCTCTTATCGCGAGCGCCAAGCTCTTGAGGCCATGCAAGTGCAAGACGACAGTAACCAAAGTCTAGTTTTGAAAGTTTGGTTACTTCACTTGGAACACCCTGGCGTTCACGTTCTGCTTGAACTTCTACTAGTACGTTTTCGCCAACTATGCCTAGGTCACATACACCGTCCATTACTAAACCCGGAATGTCGTCATCGCGCACACGTAGTACGTCAATTGGCATATTAGTTGAGTGTGCAATTAAGCGTTGTTCACGAAGGTTAAGTTTAACACCTAACTGTTTAAGCAGATCTTGACAATCTTTTGATAGGCGGCCGCCTTTTTGGATGGCGATACGTAGACGATTACTGTTGTTCATTATTCATTTTCCTTTAATTTAAAAACTAAAAACCCCGAGGGGAACCTCAGGGCGAAAATGAATCAATGTTATTTGAATCGCCAGAGGTTCCTTTTAGGAATAACCTCTCAGCGAAAGACCTGACAGGTTATTCCGGTGAATGGTGGTGATGATGTACTGTTGTCAGGTTTAAGCGCATTTTTTATCCTATTTAACTGCCCGTTATTTTGTGAACGTGCAATTGTTATCTGTTTAAATAAATTTCGCATTCATAAAAACATAAACAGCTATATTATGGCAAGTTTTTTTTAGCTTAATTAAAGCATATGTTATAACTGTCGATAATATTAAGATAATAAGCGCGATTTTCGCCAATAATTGGTTGTTTATCACTCAAACCAAGTGGTTAATGAATAAAATGAAAAAATAAGGAAGTACGCATGGATATTATGATCCCTTATTTAGGAAGAATAACCAGGCTAGAAGTTGAGTCTAAAGGAGCATTCCATATTGCAGGAGTGCAAAGTGGGACTGCCGCTGAAAAAGTTAAGCTAGAGAATAAAAAAAGGCGTGAGTTACAAAAAAAGAAAAAGCTCAATATGCTTGATGATCAAAATAGTAAAAAGTCCAACTTAGATGATGACGAAAACCCCCATTTAGATACATGGGCTTGATAACAGCAATTTTACTAAATACATAAGCAATCAAATCAAAAAGGCCCTTGCGGGCCTTTTTACTAGGTATTTTACTTATGCCAATTAGCTTAAACTCTTAAGCAGATTGGCATTACTCTTGGCTTTTGCTTTTAAATATATAAAAGCTAAATATTGCGAACACACATACCTGAGCCACAATACCTTGCCATGTCGATTTTATACCAAGCCATGCTATATCAAAGCTAATTGGCAGTGAAGCAATACCTATTATATCGGCCTCTTGCAGTGCAATAACTGCTTTGCCCATAAGCACGAACGAGAGTGCAAATAATAGGTAAGTGGTAATTGCAAAAAACTTAGCAACCGGTAATTTAATTGAGTATTTAATTAATACCCACGTAATAATAGCCAGTATTGCTACAGCTATGGCAAAACCCGATGCAATAGATGAATATTGAGCAGGCGAGCTTTGTGTTAATAAAGACTGATAGAACAGCACGGTTTCGAATACTTCACGGTATACGGCAATAAAAGAAAGCCCTGCTAAACCCCATAATGTACCCGACTCAAGACGCTTATCTATATTGTCTTTTATGTATTTTTGCCATTGCTGTGCACTCGTTTTACTGTGCATCCATACGCCAACATACAGCAATATTACAGCTGCAAACAATGCTCCAGCACCTTCCATTACTTCGCGACTTGCACCACTTATTTCTATTAATGTTTGCGCCGCAGTCCACGTTAAACCACCTGCAATAAGTGCGGTTACCCAACCAACATGTACATATTTAAGCGCATCTTGGCGTTTAGTTTTAATAAGTACGGTCATAAGGGCAATAATAACGAGGAGTGCTTCTAGGCCTTCGCGTAGTAATATAACCAAACTTGCTGAGAAGAGTGCACCATCAGTTAGTTTAGTTTCGTTTAGCATGCTATCTGCTTTAGCGAGTTGAGCTAGCGCTGCACTTACTTTTTCGCCAACGATGGCTGCATCTTTCTCGTTTTTAAATGTTTGGCGCAGGTTCATCAGTTGTACTTCGATGTTTTTGCGCAGTGTTTCGTCGTAGGCATTTAAGTTGTTTTCAATAAGTTCAAAGCCATCTAGGTAAGCGCTAATTGCTAAATCACTTGCTTGTGAGTAATTGCCTTTAGCATGCGCGGCTTGCGCTGCTAGTAACTGCGTGCGGGTAACCGTTATCGGATTCTTTTTACCGGTAAATAGTTGCTCTGGATTACCACGAAGCCATTTAACGTAATGTGCTTGTGTTTCACTTTGACCTGCCGACAATTGTGCTGGATTTAAGTTTACAATCTGCGAAGCGGTAATGTTTTGCGCTAAATTTTGTGGTTTTTGAACATCTTTAAATGCCAAGCTACCTACATAAAAAGCTAAAGACCAACGTTGTTGTTCATTAAATTGAGTAAAAGCAACCATTGGCGTGTCGTTAATACCGTTACTAACAGCGTCAAACAAACCCATTAATGAGCGGTTAGTTGCGCGTTCTTCATCGGTAAAGTTGGTAGGCTCTGGCGATAAGTCTTTTGCAAGCGAGCCGTCTCCTTGACCACTTGGGCCGTGACACATTGAACAGTTAGCAGCAAAAAGCGCTTTGGTTTGCTCAACAGGAAGTAGTGATGTAGGTAACGATAGTTGCGGCATAAAGGTAAGTAGCGACTCACGAAGCGCTGAGCTTGTTGCACGTACATCGGCAACACTTGCTTTATTGGCAATTGCTGAATGCAGGGCTTTAGCTTGTGCCTTTACTGTACCAAACTCATTTGTTTGGCTTGATAGCTGTCCAGCTTGGTCAATAATGACGTTCGAAAATTCAGTCATTTCTTGATATTCGTCGGGGTCGAGTATTTCACCATTCCCAACAGCTGCCACGTAATCAACACCTACATACTCTGCAAGCTGTGCAATTTGTTTTATTTTTGTTTGCTCATTAGGCGAGGCTGAAACACTAAAGCTTGCCATGACCATTATAAAAAGCATAAAAAAACATTGAAATTGTCGTTTGCCCAGAGAAACCAAATTTAGAAACATGTGAGAATTATTTATGGACATCGAAAAGCCCTGTAGAGGAAAAGCCAAAATTATAATTGTTTTCATTTGCATTTCAAGCGGATTAATTTAAACAAAGCAGATAAATAAAAAGGATAACAATTTGTAGAACTTTAAAGTGTTTTTGTAACACGTGAGTAACAGTAACCAAGTGATTTTTTTAATAACTTGGTTACTGAATGTGTTGCAGGTAAAGCATTTATTACTTTGCTTGCTCAGCTGACTTAATGCTGCTTTGAATAAGCGGCGAAATAGTTAAGCCTTGTACAATAATAGAAAATATAACCACTACGTAAGTAACAATTACTATTAGGTTATGTAGGTCAGAGCCGCCTACAAAAACTTGCTCGCGTGGGATTGCTGCTGCCATTGCCAGAGCAAGGCCACCACGTAGTCCACCCCAGGTCAAAATTTTAACACTGTGTTTATCGTAAGTTCTAAAGCGTTTAAAAATTACAAATGGTGCGCCTACACTTATAAAGCGTGCAAGTAATACAGCCGGCACCATTAATAAACCTAAACCAATTTCGCCAAGGGTAATTGGCATAGTGACTATCAACATACCAATTATTAAAAACAGTAGGGCATTTAAAAAGCTGTCGGTTGCATGCCAAAAATCTTTTACGTAGCGCGTGTCTTCAGGCCCCGTGCGCTCGGTTGCTTTGGTGCGGGTAATATTACCCATTAATATGCCGCTCGTTACCATGGCAAGTGCGCCAGATATTTCCCAAATATTTGCTGCAGCAAAACCTGCAGTTGGGATAGTTAAGGTAATTAATAGACGAATATTTACATCGCGGCTATTAATAATTAAAAAGTGGCCAACTAATGCAATGACTAAACCAAACGCAATGCCCCCTATTGCATCAACAAAGAATAGCTCTGCTATGTCACCAAATTGTGCATCTGTGCCATAAAAAGCAACAGAAAATATAGTGGTAAATATTACTAAACCAATACCGTCGTTAAATAGCGACTCACCTTCTACTTGAACCGATATACCTTCTGGCGCTCGCATTTGTTTAATAATAGCAAGTACAGCGATAGGGTCAGTTGGGCTAATAAGCGCGCCAAACAATAAACAATAAATAAAAGGAACATCAAAACCAAAAACGGGGAATAAATAAAAGCTTAAATAACCCACTATAAATGTGGACACGATGGTTGAAAATAATACCAGGGCAGTAATTTCCCATCGCTGCTTACGCAGGGCTAGTAGGTTTATTTCAAGCGCACCCGCGTAGAGTAAAAAACCCAACATGCCCTTAAGTAGCAACTCGTTAAAATTAATACTGGAAACAATTTGGGTCATTGCTAATGCGTTCTGATCGCCTAATAATTTAACGGCAATGATCAGTAATAAAGAAATAACCACAGAGCCGGTTGTAATGGCAATGGTAGTTTGCATTTTGAGGATGTACTGGTTTGCAAAGGCTATAAATATTGCAATTGCAGAGAGAAAACAAATGAGGTACCAAGCATTCATTGATTAACCTTAACTATTTTTTAAACGACACACAAAAAGGAGGATTATAAACCCGAGTATGGTACTCCTGTAATATTTGAGAGTCACAGTATTTATGCCTTTATATAGCTTTAAATAAGGATTATTTTCAGTAATGGTTAATAAGAAATGTGGCTTTGTAAATATTGTCATTATTAAATTAAATGTACGTTATAAATACAGGATATATTGTAAAATTGAATAATAAATTACTCTCTAGAGTCGGAAAATAAAGCCGTGTTAACCTACAAAATAAAAGTGGGTTTTGTAATTGCTTGCCCTTAATGCTTTGCTTACGTAAAATCCCGCTATTATTTACTTTAAAGTGATTGGTATTATCAAACAGCTGTTTAGTGCAACCGGACCTTTGGCGTCATCGTTAGATGGATATACGCCTCGCCAACCTCAAATTGATATGGCAGTAGCTGTTGCAGATGCATTAAAAAACAGTTCGCAATTGGTCGTTGAGGCAGGTACTGGTACGGGTAAAACGTTTGCCTATTTAGCTCCTGCACTTAAATCAAAAGGCCGAACGATAATATCGACAGGCTCAAAAGCCTTGCAAGAGCAGTTATACCACCGCGATTTACCTCAATTAGTGAAAGCGCTTGGCGCCTCTAAAAAAACCGCCTTATTAAAAGGGCGTGCCAATTACTTATGTACCTATCGACTTAATCAGCATGTTGCACATGTGCCTACTGATGACTCCGACGTAATGCATCAACTAGCTATGGTGGCTAAGTTTGCAAGTGAAACACAGTCAGGCGATTTAGCTGATTGTATTGGTATAGAGGATGATGCCAAAGTACTGCCTTATGTAAATTCAACAGCGGATAATTGCTTAGGCAAAGAATGCCCAGACTTTCAAAGCTGTTATATACGCAAAGCACGTTTAACTGCGGCCGATGCCGATGTGGTTGTTATTAACCATCATTTGTTTTTTGCCGACATGGCTGTAAAAGAAAGTGGCTTTGCTGAGCTAATGCCAAAAGCAGATGCTTATATATTTGATGAAGCGCATCAGTTAAGTGAAATTGCCAGTGATTATTTTGGTGAGAGTGTAAGCACTAAAAAGCTGGTGGATTTAATCAATGATTTACGTGCTATATATAGAGCCGAAATACCCGATATGCTACAACTTGGTAAAAGTTTAAATAAGCTTGAGACGAGCGTTGCTGATTTACGATTGCAGTTTGGTGTTGATGGCAGTAGAGGCGATTGGCGAGAAAAGCTAAGCGATAAACAAATATGTGCGGCGCTCCACCGCGTCATTAGTGATTTAGACTTTGTCTATCAAGTACTCAAACTTTGTTTGGATAGAAGCGATAAAATAGAGCACCCGTTTGAGCGTGCATTGGCATTTAAAGGGCAGTTAGAACGGGTTTTTGATACGGCTCAAACTGGTTTTAGTTACTGGTATGAAACAACCCGCCGTTATTTAACTATTAATATAACGCCATTAAATGTATCAGCTAAATTTGCTCAAATGATGCAAGACACGGGCGCAGGCTTTGTATTTACATCGGCAACTCTTTCGGTCGACAACAAGCTAGAGCACTTTAATGCAAGCCTTGGTTTAAAACCAAAGCAAAGCATGATGGTAGATAGTCCGTTTGATTACCCTAATCAGGCGCTGCTGTGTTTACCGCGTTACTTACCCGAATCGCACGCTGATAATATGCCGCACGCAATTGTAAAACTCACGCTTGAGCTTATAAAATCAGCACAAGGGCGTTGTTTTGTATTATTTACGAGCTATCGAATGATGCACTTGGTGGCCGAAGGGCTCACTACACAAATAGACTACCCAGTTTATATGCAGGGGCAAATGTCTAAGCGTATTATTTTAGAGAAATTTACCCGCCATGGTAATGCGGTATTACTCGGCACGGCTTCTTTTTGGGAAGGAGTTGATGTACGCGGCAGCACGTTAAGCTGTGTTATTATAGACAAATTGCCATTTGCAGCTCCTGACGATCCATTGCTACAAGCTAAAATGCAAGATTGCCAAATGCAGGGAAAAGACCCTTTTTCACACATACAATTACCGCAGGCTGTTATTGCGCTAAAACAAGGTGTAGGGCGTTTAATTCGAGATAGTAAAGACAAAGGCGTACTTGTAATATGCGATAATCGCTTAGTTACACGCCAATATGGCCAAGTATTTTTAAAAAGCTTACCGCCGATGCGCCGCACGCGAAGCTTAGAAGATGCCAATACATTTTTAAAACAAATTAACTAGAGTACTAAAATGATCAAAAGTAATATTCTTGCCCTTGATGCTTCAACAGAAGCACTTTCAATTGTTTTACATTTTCAGGGCCAAACGTTTCATCATTTTGAAGAATGTCCGCAGCAACATAGCCAAAAAATACTTCCACTTGTGGATGAGCTATTAACTAAAGCAAACTGTAAATTAAAAGACTTAGATGTCATTGGTTTTGGACAAGGCCCGGGCAGTTTTACTGGTGTACGTATTAGTGTAGCTATAGCGCAAGGTTTAGCGTATTCAACTAATTTGCCGCTTGTAGGTGTGTCTACTTTGGCTATTATGGCGCAACAAGCGTTTGAACAAAACGGTAGCCTTAGTGTTTACCCAAGCATAGATGCCCGCATGGGGGAGATATACTTTGCACATTACCAAGTGCAAAATAATCTAATGCTTTTAGTTAACCAAGAATGCGTTATAAAACCTGATTTACTAAATAATGACTATATAGCGACCACTGAGCCATCTGTAGCTGTGGGCACGGGCTTTAAAACCTATCCTGATGCGCTAAATGACTTTGAAAATGTGACAATTAATACTGATATTACATTGCCTGATGCGCGTTATATGTTAGCGCATGTTGAAGCCGCGCTTTTAGCGGGTGACGTTGTAAAAGCGAGTGACGCTCAACCTAAATATGTGCGAGATACGGTAACGTGGAAAAAGCTACCAGGGCGTGAGTAATCATATTATTTGCAAATTGGTTGTTTTTAAATCATAATTTTATGCAATATTAAGGTTGGAGACGCGTAATGACGCTGCCTATTGGTTCAGGTTTTTTTACCGGAGATATTCCGGGTAGGGTTAGCCCTGCTAAAGTTGTTACTAATAAACCACAGAGTTTATTAGACCAGCCGGCTGCTCAAAAAACGAATACCGATTATGTAAAAAGCAGTGTCGAGGGCGTCGAACTAGCTAATCAACTGTTTAAAAGCAGTGCTAAAAGCAATGAATACAGCCAAACAATTTACGATCAACCGACAGCTCAAGTAAGTAAAGCGATTTCTACTTATACTGAATTTGCTAATTTAGAACGCAGAGCCGAAGTACAAAATTTAATAGGCGTTGATATATATGCTTAAAGCTTAATTGAGCGTTTTAGATAAATACAGCGATAAAATTCAATAAAAAGCCCGAACATGTGTTCGGGCTTTTTGTGTTCAAAACGAGGTGAAACTTACTGTTCAATAAAGCCAATCAGCTTATCTGCAATATCAGTATTATTTTGTGAGCCGATAAATTGCTCACTGCCTTTGCCATAGGCAAATACTTGAACGTCTACCGCAGTGTGTCCGCCAGTTGTCCAGCCAGTAAAGCTTGCATCACTAATAATACTTTTAACAGCTAAATTAAGCGCTTTTTCGCCCATTTTTTTAGCTTGCTCAAGTTTGATTTGGTTTTCAGTTGTAAATTCAATATTGGTGTTAGCAGTCCATACTGGTTTTAAATCTTTAGACTCCATAAGTTTGTCTGTTAACTTACTAGCCGTTGCCTTAACACCTTTAATTACGTCTGTTTCCCATTTAAATTGGCCGTGCGAACCAATAGTTAAGCCGCCCGTTGAGTGATCGGCTGTAACTACAAGTATAGTGTCTTTATTTTTATCAACGTACGCTTTTGCTTTTTCGATTGATTTAGCAAAGTCGTCCATTTCAGCCATCGCACACGCTATATCGTTAGAGTGACCACACCAATCAATTTGGCTGCCCTCAATCATCACAAAAAAGCCTTCTTCGTTCTGGTTATCTAGTAAACCAAGCGCTTTAGATGTTAACTGAGTAAGGCGAGTTGGATTCATATCAAGGGCAAATGGCAAGCCTTTGCTTGCATACAAACCTATGGCAGGTATTTGTGTAATTTGTCCCAGATTATTAATATCGTCACCGTATTGGTAACCTGCCGCTTTAAATTCTTCAACTAAATTACGGTCGTCACGAATAAAATATTTAGTACCGCCACCTAGCATTAAATCAACAGGTAATTTACCAGCAATCTTATTATCAATATAATCGTTGGCAATATCATCGTAGTTGTAACGAGATTCATTGTGAGCTGTAAAGCTAGCAGGTGTTGCATGGTTTATTTGTGACGTTACAACAAGCGCAGTTGTCATACCGCGCTCTTTTGCCATTTCAAGCATGGTTTTAACTGGCTTTTTATCTGTATCTACAGCAACTGCACCATTATAACTTTTATGGCCGCTACTAAGCGCTGTAGCACCCGCTGCGCTGTCTGTTACATAAGTATGGTCATAAGGGTAGGTGTGAGCCATGCCTTTTAAAATAGTGTCAAAAACCGTGCCTTCTACTTCTTTTGTTGCAGGGTCATCTTTAAAATAGCGATAAGCCGTGGTGTAAGCCGGACCCATGCCGTCACCAATCATATAAATTACATTTTTAGGTGCTGATTCTGCGTAAGCACCAGAAGCGGTGCATAAAAGTGCCAATAAGCTGATCTGTTTTTTCATGGTTGTACCTTATGAGTGTACCTTATTTAATAGCCGCTGATATTGTATACAGATAGGATGATAAATAAATGAATATCTGAGATATTTATAATTTATACTTTGATTTTGTATACATAGAATTATAGTTAACGCAGTTAGTTCTATTTATTTAAATTATACTAGTTATAAGTTAAGTATATACAATGCCGTCATCTTTAAATTGTTTAAAATACATACAAAGCAAGCTTGTTAAAAACGGTTAGTTTGTTGTTTTTAGTTTAAGTTATTAATAATGCTATGTTTAATTATTATGCTTTGCTTCTTTTTTCATCACGAAGATAATTAAATCGTGAATTTGGCACCATTTTCTAAGTTAGTGGTCTGACAACTTGTATGCTATAAATAATGATGCTCTAAATTAATAAAGGACTTACCGTGCAGCCATTTAATATTGAAACCAATAATTTAAATATCCATGGCTTAAAAGTAGGTTCAGGGAACGAAATAGTAATAGCGTTGCATGGGTGGTTAGACAACTGCCATAGCTTTATGCCAATGTTAAACAACGTTAACCCAAAGCATACGTGGTACTGTATTGACTTTGTCGGGCACGGTTTATCATCTTGGCGAAGTGATGATGCACACTATTATTTTGTTGATTATATTGATGATGTGTACCAACTTATAAATGCCCTTGGTGTTAAAAAAGTACATTTAGTAGGTCATTCCATGGGCGCTATGGTTGCAGGACTTTTTGCTAGCTGCTTTAGCGATTATGTAAAGTCTGTTACCTTTATTGAGGGAATTGGTTGTGTTACAACCCCTAGTGAAGGTGTGTGTGAACAGTTACAAAGTGCAGTACTAAATAGAGCGCGTTTAAAAAATAAAAAGTCGAGAATTTATAAATCGAAAGAACTTATTTATGAAGCACGTGCTCAAACAACCGATTTGAATAGCGAGCTTATTAAGCTCTTAATGCAACGAAATATTAAACAGGTTTCAGATGGTTTTGTGCTAACAACAGATCCAAAGCTCAAAAATCACTCAGGTTTTAGGTTTGATGAAGCGCAATGTATTGGTGCAATAAAAGATTTAATTGCACCATGTCAATTAATTTTAGGTAACGAAGGTTATTCGTTTGTAAAACAAAATTTGGCAAAGTATATTAGTTATTACAATAGCTTGAAGGTCATTAATGTAAATGGTGGGCATCATTGCCACATGCAAAGCAGTGAACACTGTTTTGAGCATATTCAAGACTTTATGCTGCAAAATGGTGCATGTTAATTGTAAATATGTGTTAAGTGTGGGATTATTCCTGCATTAGAGTATTTGCTCAATTGTTAAAGCGCCTTACTTAGATTAAGGTTAATAAAAATATAATTATAAACAGGGGCTAAGAGTGGAAAAAATCTGGCTTAAGCGCTACCCAGAGGGTATGCCTGAAACAATCGATCCTGAGCATTACAACTCGTTACTCGAAGTGTTCGAAAAAAGTTTTAGTGACTACACCGATTTACCTGCATTTACGAATATGGGTAAAACGATGTCTTACGATGAAATAGATACAGCAACAAAAAAAGTTGCTTCCTATATTCAAAATGACTTAGGTCTTAAAAAAGGCGACAAAGTTGCCGTAATGATGCCTAACTTACTACAAACACCAGTCACAATTTTAGGTGTTTTACGTGCAGGTTGTGTCGTTGTTAATGTTAACCCTCTCTACACTGTGCGTGAATTAGAGCATCAGCTAAAAGACTCTGACACTACTGCTATTTTCATCCTAGCAAACTTTGCTGACACACTTGAAAAGTCACTTGCCCATACTGATGTTAAACATATAGTAGTAACGCAAGTAGGTGACATGGTAGGCGGGCTTAAAAAGCACATAGTTAATTTTGTTGTGAAGCACATTAAAAAAATGGTGCCAAAGTTCAACTTACCTAACACAATTAAATTTTCAGACGTTTTAGCTGCAGATGAAGCTAAATATAAGCGTCCTGAAATGAGCTTATCTGATCTTGCTTTTTTACAGTACACCGGTGGTACAACAGGTGTATCTAAAGGGGCAATGCTGAGCCATGGCAATATGGTAGGTAACCTTGAGCAAGTTTCAGGTTGTTTAGACAAAGTGTTAAACCGTGGTGAAGAAGTCGTTGTTACTGCACTGCCGCTTTATCATATATTTGCTTTAACAGCTAACTGCCTAACGTTTATGAAGTACGGCGGTTTAAACATATTAATTACAAACCCACGAGATATGCCAGGGTTTGTTAAAGAGCTGGGTCAACACAATTTCACAGCTATTACCGGTGTTAATACATTATTTAATGGTTTATTAAACACACCAGGTTTTGCTGAACTTGATTTTAGCCATTTAAAAATGTCTTTGGGTGGCGGTATGGCCGTTCAACGTCCTGTTGCTGAAAAATGGCAAAAAGTGACGGGGTCAAAACTGATGGAAGGTTATGGCCTTACAGAATGTTCTCCTTTAGTTACTATTAGTCCTTTTGATTTGAAAGCATATAATGGCTCTATTGGTTTACCTGCACCGAACACTGATATTAAATTAGTTTTAGATAATGGCGAAGAAGCCGCTAAAGGTGAACCTGGCGAGCTTTGTGTTAAAGGCCCGCAAGTAATGCTTGGTTATTATAACCGTCCAGATGCAACAGCTGAATGTTTAAAAGATGGCTGGTTTGCTACAGGTGATATTGCGACTTATGATGACGAAGGTTTCTTCTTTATTGTAGATCGTAAAAAAGACATGATCATTGTATCTGGCTTTAATGTTTTCCCTAATGAGATTGAAGAAGTAGTGGCTATGCACGAAGGTGTGCTTGAAGTAGCAGCTATTGGTATTCCTCACGATGTAAGTGGTGAACAAGTTAAAGTTTTTGTTGTGAAAAAAGACCCTTCTTTAACTGAAAAAGATATAATAAGTCACTGTCGTGATAATTTAACTAATTACAAGGTCCCCAAACTGGTAGAGTTTAGGGATGAGTTACCTAAAACTAACGTAGGTAAGATACTCCGAAGAGCCTTGAAAGATTAGCAACCTATAAAAAAGCCGACATATGTCGGCTTTTTTATTGTAGGAGATTAAGTGCAATACCAATTGATCGAAACCCAAAATCAACTTAATACTTTTGTTGAACAAATAAAAAATAAGCCTATTTTAGCTATTGATACTGAGTTTATGCGTCGTCGCACTTTGTATCCAGAAGTTGCACTTATCCAAGTTTTTGATGGTGAGCATTTAGCGCTTATTGACCCATTAGCTGAACTTTCACTATTTGATTTTTGGGAAATACTTAAAGATCCTGCTGTTTTAAAAGTACTGCATTCTCCTTCTGAAGATATTGAAGTTTTTCAAAAGTACGCAGGGTTCGTTCCAGCTCCATTATTTGATACACAATTTGCGTTGCAGTTACTCGGTGAAGGTAACTGTATGGGCTTTGCTCTTATGGTAAAAGAACTGCAAGGTATTGAAATAGATAAAAGCGAGTCACGCACTAACTGGCTGCAACGTCCGTTAACAAAAAAACAATTAGACTACGCTGCTGCTGATACTTTTTACTTATTACCGTGTTTTGAGCAGATCATCGACCGTATCAATGCGGCTGGTTTCTTTGACATTGTAATAAACGAAAGTGAATTGATTGCAAAAAAACGTGCATTTCAAACACCCGACGAGCTTTTATATAAAGATATTAAAAATGCATGGCAACTTAAACCGCACGAATTAGCGGTGTTAAAAGAGCTTGCTGTATGGCGAAGAAATAAAGCTATCAAGAAAAATTTGGCGCTTAATTTTGTGTTAAAAGAACATAACATGACTGAAATCGCCAAACGTGGTCCTTCAAGTTTAAACGCTCTACGTCAAATTCCAGGAGTTGAAGCAATTGAAGTTAATCGCTCTGGTGTAGATATAATAAAGTGTATTGAAGTTGCCAAAGCAGTTCCTGATGCTCAGCATCCTGATGTACTTAAGCGCTTAATTGATTTTCCTACTTATAAAAAAGTAGCAAAAGATATAAAACAAAAAATCACTAAAGTAGCTAAAGAGCACAATATACCAGAAGACGTTATGGCCTCTAAAAAACAGGTAAATCAATTGATTAGTTGGAATTGGAAGCTAACTAATGAGCAAAAGCAGAGTCATATAAAGCCAGATTTATTTAGTTCTTGGCGATATACCTATGTTAAAGACGCTTTAAAAGAATGGGATACTTAAGGCTAAATGTTTTCTTTAACTGTGTAATACTTATACCAATCCGCAATAATACTTAATCATTTTGCGGCGCTAAACGTGTCGTTACCTGTGTTAAAAAAATCTCTTTTAGAACAACTAAATAGCGATTTTTTTGCCTAGCTATCAACACGTTTTTCGATCCTCAAAATAGAGCACTTAATTAAGCGAATTGGTATTATCTATAGTTTTTGTGTTACATAGTTAAAAATTTTTAGTTGCACGAAGGGGATTTAAACGTAGGTATTTAGAAAGTTATTGCGAAAATAAAGAGGGCGCTTATAAAGCGCCCTTTCTTCAATTACTTCTTTTCTTCATCAGGTAGTGTAACGTTTAGCTCAAGTACGGCTAAATCGTCTTCGTTCTGATCAAACTGAACCTGAACTGCATCGGTACTTACGTTCACGTATTTACGGATCACATCTAAAATGTCTTGTTTTAATTGTGGTAAGTAATCCGGCGTTCCTCGTTGAGAACGCTCGTGCGCGACAATGATCTGCAATCGCTCTTTTGCTAGTGACGCACTGTTTTTCTTTTCTGAGCGGAAGTAGTCAAGTAAAGACACGTTAACCTCCAAAAATCCGTTTAAATAAGCCTTTTTTCTCAACATCTAAGAAGCGAAAATCGACGGTTTCACCTAGTAAGCGGTTAATTGCATCAGAATAAGCTTGGCCTGCATCAGATTCTGTATCCAATATAACAGGTTGGCCTGAGTTTGAAGCACTTAATACCGCTTGCGATTCAGGAATAACACCTAATAGTGGGATTGACAGAATATCTTGCACATCTTCTACCGATAGCATTTCACCTTTTTCAACACGACTAGGATTATAGCGTGTTAATAGTAAGTGTTCTTTAATGTTTTCTAGGCCTTCTTCAGCACGTTTTGATTTGCTGTGTAAAATACCTAAAATACGATCCGAATCTCGAACTGACGACACTTCTGGATTTGTTGTTACAATTGCTTCGTCAGCAAAGTACATTGCCATCATAGCGCCAGCTTCTATACCTGCTGGTGAATCACATACAATGTAATCAAAGTCTTCTTTTAATTCGTTTAGTACGCGTTCAACACCTTCACGTGTTAATGCGTCTTTATCACGAGTTTGTGAAGCGGGTAGTAAAAATAATTTATCTACACGTTTATCTTTAATAAGCGCTTGGTTAAGGTTTGCCTCACCATTTATTACGTTTACAAAGTCATAAACAACACGGCGTTCACAACCCATAATTAAATCTAAGTTACGTAAACCAATATCAAAGTCGATAATAACTGTTTTATAGCCTTTTAATGCTAAGCCTGTGCCAATTGCAGCACTTGATGTTGTTTTACCAACACCGCCTTTACCAGAGGTAACGACAATTACTTTTGCCATGAGATTTATCCTTTAACCAAAGCTGAAATTTCTAATGATTCGTCTTTTTGTTGTATTTGCACCGCATTTCCCCAATGTTCACCTTGTAGTGAATCACTGATCCAGTAGTTACCATCTATTGAAACCAATTCGGCTTCAAGTTTTTGGCAAAAAATGTGTGCTTTTTTAAAACCTTTTGCGCCTGCAATAGCGCGACCGCGTAACGTGCCATAAATATGTACATTACCATCGGCAATTACTTCAGCGCCGTGACTTACTGCACCAAGTACTATTAAATCACGGTCTTTTGCATAAACTTGTTGGCCAGAACGAACGGTGCCGCTAATAATCTGAGCCGGCAAATGCACTGTTTTTTCTACAATAGACGTATTAGCCTCTTGTTTAACAGGTTCGCTCTTAACGTCTTGTGAATAGTTTAAAACAGATAAACCAGCCGCTTTAGCTTGGGCATGTTGTTCATCAGAACCATTACACACACCAACCGCATTAAAGCTCATACGCTCAATCAACGATTTTAAGTGCACAAAATCGAGTGGGCTGTTTTTAACTTCAAGTAAGTTAACAACAATAGGAGCACCCTCAAAAAATCTAGGTGCTTGGGCTATTTTTATATACAACTGTTCTGCTAGAAGGGCTATATCAGTACTATAAAGGTGCAAAACTGATAACGTAAAAAGATTCCCTTTTAACTCAAAAATTTGGTCCGACATACACGCTCAATTGAATTGTCTGATTAAAAATCAATGTTAGATAAACGTAGGCTGAATAAGGCCTTTATTGAAATTTCTAATCTAAATTTTCTAACTTATTATTACTCTCATGTTATAGTGTGCGGCATTGTTAAGCAAGAATTTATAGGGTCATAATGCTCACTGCTGTATATAAAAGTAAGAAAAAAGCGGATACCTTCTTATTTGTTGAAAAAAGAGATGATTTTAGTAAAGTTCCGGAACCTTTAATGACCATGTTTGGTCAACCTCATTACGTTATGATCATAAACTTAGCAAAACGTGAACGTTTAGGTGGGGCCGATTTAGAAACTGTAAAAGCAGCATTATCAAATCCTGATAAAGGCTTCTATTTACAAATTCCACCGCCAGAGGAAAACTTGCTAAGCCAATTACGAAAAGAAAATGGAGTTGATAGTGATTAAAAAACTGACCGTTTTATTATGTGGAGTCTGCTTGAGCGGCTCTGTAATGGCTAAAACACAAGCCGAGTTTCAAGCATATTTAACTAATTTAAAGCAAGAAGCTATAGCTAAAGGTTATGAAACTAAGCTTATTGATGATGCGTTTGCAACAGCAACGTATAAAGAAAAAGTGGTGTCGGCTGATAAAAACCAGCCAGAAGTAAAAGAAACGCTTGAAACTTATTTGCCAAAACGTGTACCACAATGGAAAATTGACCGCGCCCGCAAGCTTTATGCAGAAAATAAAGATGTGCTTGAACGAGTTGCTAAAGAGTTTGGTGTACAAGCTCGTTTTATAGTGGCACTTTGGGGACTTGAAAGTAACTTTGGCACTATTCAAGGTGGGCACAATGTTATTTCTTCACTTGTTACACTTGCTTTTGATGGACGCCGAGAAGCGCTTTATAAACGCCAGCTTTGGGCTGCACTGGATATTTTAAAATCGGGCCACATTACCTTAGATAAATTTAAAGGGTCGTGGGCAGGTGCTATGGGGCAAACACAATTTATGCCTACATCGTTCAACGCTTATGCGATTGATTACAATAATGATGGTCGCAAAGATATTTGGACTACAAAGGAAGATGCTTTTGCCTCAATTGCTAATTACCTAAAGCAAGAAGGGTGGAACGACTCTCTTACGTGGGGTCGCCAAGTTCAATTACCTGAAAACTTTGACAGTAAATACGTTTTAGTACGCGGTACTAAAACACGTAAGCAGTGGTTAGAATATTGGAATGACTCAGAGCGCTCATTAGCTGATTGGCAAGCACTAGGAGTTCGTAAAGCTGATGGTTCTGATTTACCTAATGTAGACGTACGTGCTGCACTGGTTATGCCTGATGATATAAATGGCCGGATGTACTTAGCGTACGATAACTACAAAGTGTTTATGCACTGGAATCGCTCGTATTACTTCGCTACTAGCGTAGGTTATTTGTCGGATAGAATTGGTTATCCAAAAATCTAATTTTTAAAACGTGCATATAAATAAAGCCGCAATTGCGGCTTTATTCTTTTTTGAATATCTTATCTTTTAAGTCAATAACTTTACCAATTCCTGAACCTAGCTTCATCAGTTTATTAAGTTGCTCTGGCGTTAAACGTTGCAGCTCTGATGACCATTTAGTGACGGTTTCAAGTAGGTTATGAATTTCACCCATTTGTTTTTGGGCATAAAGTTCATCCTCGTTCACAGCTTCATCTAGCAGGTTATCACGCAGCAAGCTTAAGGTAGGGTCAATCTCACGTTTTTTACGTTCTTCAAATACGCGATTAGCCATATCCCAAATATCACCAGCAGGGGCGTAGTACTCTTTTCGATCGCCAGGAATATGCTGCACTTTAATTAATTGCCACGATTGCAACTCTTTAATACCCATGCTTACATTACCGCGAGAAATACTAAGCGCATCTGCAATCTCATTTGCTGTCATAGGATTTTTAGTAATAATCAGCAAACCACACATTTGCCCAATTGTACGATTGAATCCCCAGCGGCTGCCCATCTCACCACAATGCATTACGAAGGCAAAATTCTTTTCGGATAAACTCATAGCTTAGTAACTTTCAGTAATTTCAGAAAGTAAATGCTAGCACGCTCATTTTGGATAGCAAGTTCTTAGCCAGTTAATAAATTATTTTTAACGACTAAAGTATGATTTAGATTAATATTTATACATCTATATTGGGGTATGTTGTACACAACAATACGTAAATAAATCCTTTTTTTTATTTTTTCAAATACGATGGAATGACTATGAAAGCTGCAATTAATAATGAATACAAAGGTAAATTACAAATAACAGATCTGCCAATTCCTGAGGTTGGAATAAACGACGTTTTAGTTAAAATAGCCGCTTGTGGTGTTTGTCATACCGATTTACATGCCTGTCATGGTGATTGGCCGGTAAAGCCAAAAATGCCATTAGTACCAGGGCATGAAGGTGTCGGTGTTATTGACAAAGTTGGTAGCAACATTAAGCACTTAAAAGTTGGCGACAGAGTTGGTGTGCCTTGGCTTTACAGCGCTTGTGGACACTGTGAGTTTTGCTTAGATGGTAAAGAAACACTGTGTTTATCGCAGCACAATACTGGCTATTCTATAGATGGTAGCTATGCAGAGTATTGTTTAGCGCATGGCGATTACGTTGTAAAAATACCAGAAGGTCTTGGATTTTCAGAAGCTGCTCCGTTATTTTGCGCAGGTGTTACAACGTATAAAGCATTAAAAGTTTCCGGTGCTAAACCTGGGCAATGGGTAGCGATTGTTGGTGTGGGTGGTCTTGGGCATTTAGCCGTGCAATACGCTAAAGCAATGGGCTTTAATGTAATAGCTGTTGATACAGGTAAAGAAAAGCTAGCGCTTGCTAAAGAGCTTGGCGCAGATATAACCCTCGACTTCAAAGAAGTTGTACCGAGCGAAGCTATTTTTGAACAAGTAGGTGGCGCACATGGCGTTGTGTGTACTGCGGTGTCAAAAGCTGGGTTTGAACAAGCTTATAAAAGTGTACGCCGTGGTGGTAAATGTGTATTAGTGGGATTACCTCCTGAGGATATGCCGCTTCCTATTTTTGATACTGTGCTTAATGGCGTGTCAGTAGTGGGATCTATCGTTGGTACGCGTAAAGATTTGCAAGAATGCTTGGAATTTGCCGCTCAAGGTAAAGTAAAAGCAATCATAGAAGAAAAACGCTTAGAGGATATTAACGAAATTTTTGACGATATGCTCAAAGGTGAAATTAACGGTCGCATAGTGGTTACTATTTAATTAAATAGCCATAGCAAAAAAGCACGGCTTGTAAAAATACAAACCGTGCTTTTTAATCATCTAAACTATTAAAGCGTGTAACTAAAACTTAGTTTTGCATTACGCTCTTCGCCTGGCATGCCACCTAAAAACATAGCTTTTGAGTAATACTTTTTATTAAACAAGTTATTTAAGTTTAACTGCATATGCCATTTATCAGTGGTGTACGATACCGCTGTATCGTAAGTCGTGTAACTTGGTACATAACCATCAGGAATCGAGAACGAACTCGAATTAGTACTTCTGTTATCTACAAAGGTAATACCACCACTTATATTCACAGCTTCAGGTAAGTTAAACATATCTGCGTAGTAAGTTACCCATGTGCTTGCTGTTACGTAAGGCACACCTTTTTGGCGTGTATCATAACTGCTGCTATTAGGATTACTTTTGTCACGTGCATCTTGATAAATACCGTTTACGTTTACTTTCCATTTATCATTTAAGTAAGCGTTTAAATCAAGTTCAATACCTGTTGTTTCTTCTTTACCATCATAATAGCTTTCAGGCACATTTGAGCCTGATGTTAACGCATCATAAAGTGGATTTGCGTATTCTAAATTAGTACGAGAGCTTTCAAATATAACAACAGAAGCCAGTAATTGATCATCAAACGCTTTAAATCTAAAACCTAAATCGTTACTCATTGATTCAGAATCTTCTCTGTCTGCTTCATTACCCGCAACAGAGCCTAATACACTGTACGCAGTACGACCTTTTGAATGATTTACAAATACAGATAAATCTTCAGATGGCTGGTATGTTGCACCTAGGTTATACGTTAAGCCAGAATCTGATGTACTCGCTTCAGGTGTTGGCTCTGCGCGGCTCGAGCTATAGCGCTCATCTACACCAAAGTGCTCGTAAGTTTGCTCAATGCGGTTATATGCTACACCAATACGCGTTGTAAGCTCTTCAGTAAGATAACCAACATGTTGAATGCCTAAACCCCATGCTTGTACTTTTTTATTGTAGTCGCTGGTTTTAAGTGGATCGAAGTCATCAAAGTTGCCAGATGGCCAATTTGGTTCTCTTATATCGTAAATATATGGCAATGATCCTTGGTACGTTACATCACCAGCATCGTTTGTGAGTACGTAATCTTGATCCCAAATTGAGAATTGTTTAAAACGAATATCTCTATCTTCGTAGTTGGCGTTAACTAGTAATTCGTTATCTACGTCGCCTAACATAAAGTCATAACGTAAATCTAAGAAGTACTGCCATGATTTTTCATCTGCTTCTACTTGGCGGTATTCTTGGCGGCGTGCTGCATACGGGTAAAGTACACCGTCTTCAACTAATGGAGCACGAGGGTCGTTATTAATTATTCCATCGCGTGTTGAATAGACGTAGTTATATGCACCTGTTTGGCGCGCAAAACTTGATGTGTAGTTACGGTACTGTAGCTGCTGGTTTAAAAACAAATCGTCAGTAATGTAATAGTTATGCGTTAATTTAAAACGCAACTCTTCACCTTCGTTAGCATCAGCCATTGGTGAAATAATACCATTTGTGCCAAAGCTATAAGGTGTTAAGCCATCAGATGCAGATAATGAATTAGCAAGTTGGTCGCGTTGTGCATCACTTAACTGTACGCCGCTTCCTGTTGGATCGTTTACTAAATCGGCACCAGTTACTTCACCCGCGCTTAAGCTGTTTGCAGTTTCTGCATTGTAAATACGAATAGGGTGACCAATAGAATCAACCGCTATTTCATCTTTTATATAGGCTGCAGAAAGCATGATGTTTTGTCTGTCGTTAAGCACGTATTTAAGCGAGGTATAAATTTCGTCGCGATCTTCTTTTAAATCGCGAAATCCGTCACTTGACGCTGTTTTAGCCATAACACGATAAGCTAAATCATCTGTTATAGCGTTAGTGCTATCAAACGATAATGAATAGCTATCCCACTGGCCAAGCTCAGCCGATACTTTGTGTTTTTCTTCAAACTCTGGCTTTTTTTCAATTAGGTTTATTACGCCACCTGCGCTACCAATGCCATATAAACCTGTTGCAGGGCCTTTTAAAACCTCAACAGATTCAACATTTGTAAGT
Organism: Pseudoalteromonas sp. AS71; assembly: GCF_038900275.1. Classification (NCBI taxonomy): domain Bacteria; kingdom Pseudomonadati; phylum Pseudomonadota; class Gammaproteobacteria; order Alteromonadales; family Pseudoalteromonadaceae; genus Pseudoalteromonas; species Pseudoalteromonas sp. AS71. Next base: position 169,285 of record NZ_JBBMQZ010000002.1, read on the forward strand.
GAACGAGTTGGGTTAAATGTATTACCCAGGCCTGCACCACCATACATACCATCGTAGGTGTAGTTTGCATCTAAACCACGAATTACTAAGTTATCACCAATACCGTAATTATTACCTGCTTGTGTTAAGCCACTTACGTTTCTAACTAAATCTTGTAAGCTATCTACACCTTGAGATTCAATCAGTTCTCGGTCAATAATTACAACCGGTGCAGGTGTTTCCATTAAAGACATGTCTGATTTAGTAGCAAGACCAGAGCTCATCACCACGCGGTTTTGCTTTTCGTATACGCTGATGCGTTCAATATCAGCATCAACTTGTGTATTTTGGGCAAATGCCATATTTGCATTTAAACAAGCAAGAGTAATAAGAGAGTACTTAAACGTTTTCATAGAGTGATAACTATTCGCGTTATTGAATTTGCGCGAATGATAATGGTTATTGTTTTTAAAGTGAATAGAAAGTTCATTTTATTTGATTAAATAAAACTGTTCGGATAATTAATAGACAAAAGCGAGTCTAATAGGGGGACGGTGTCCCTTTTATGGCATATTCAAGATAGGTGAGAGTTTTATTAAGGCTGAGTAAACTCAGCCTTAATAGTGTGTATTTACAACTGGTTTTTATAAACAACACCTGCTTTCATTACAAAAGGTACTGCCTCTAAGGTTTTAATACTTTTAAGAGGATTTGCTTTTACCGCAATTATATCAGCTGCAAATCCGGTTTTAATTTGTCCTAACTGAGTATCTATTTTTAATAACTTAGCGCTATTAATAGTTGATGCTTGAATGGCTTGTAGTTCTGTCATGCCAAATTCAACCATGCGGCTAAACTGTTTTGCATTATCTCCGTGCGGGTAAATTGCTGCATCGGTACCGAACACCATTTTAACACCCGCTTTTACAGCACGGCTAAAGCTATCACGTTGCCTTTTAGAAACTTGGCGCTCTTTATTTAGGTTTTCTTCGTCTACGCCGTTTTGCTCGCCATAAGTGAGCGTGTATTCGGTGTTATAAATATCCATAGAAAGCCAAGTTCCATGCTCTTTAGCAAGCGCTATCGCTTCGTCATCTAAAAAGCTGGCGTGCTCTACGCTATCAACACCCGCTTTAATGGCTGTTTTAATCCCGCTTGTACCGTGTGCATGAGCTGCTACTGGTAAATCTCGCATATGGGCTTCATCAACAATGGCTTTCATTTCTTCAAAAGAATACTGCTGTGCACCTACTTTAGTGCCTTTTGAAAATACGCCACCTGTGGCACAAAACTTAATAGCGTTTGCCCCGTATTTAATGTTTTCGCGTACTTTTATACGGGCAGCCCACGGACCGTCGGCAACACCGCTTGAAGTGTATTTAAGCTCAGGAGATAGTCGGTTGTTATCACAGTGCCCACCAGTAATTCCAAGTGATGGCCCCGCAGCCCAAATACGAGGGCCAACTATGTCACCCGCATTTATACCGTCACGTACCGCTATAACGCTGTAACCTTCAGCGCCAACATTACGTACTGTTGTAAATCCGGCTTCTAATGTTTTTTTAGCAAAATAAGCGGCTTTAATCGCCATACGCGGTACTGACTGGCCTAAACGTTCGCTGCGTGGAACCGTAGGGTCGCTTGTTAAATGCACATGCATATCCATTAAACCTGGCATAAGGGTTAAATCAGGTAGTTGAAAATGTTTATCACCTTTAACCAGCGTTGGTTTTTTATTTTGTTCAATATTAGTGATCACGCCATCATCAATAGTAATCAAGGGCGATTTAATGAGTTTGCCATCTTCAACATCAACCATGGCTTTAGCCGATAGGTATGTTACGGCATGGGTATTAAAAGTGATTAAGCAAAGTAAGGCAATAGAGGTGCTGAGTAGTTGTTTTTTCATTTAATTTTTCTTTTAAGTCATATTTGAATTAATAGAAATGTAACAAGCTCAGATAAAAGTGCAAATTTAATACGATGAACGCAATCTATCGTAATTACTTTATTAAGCACGGTTTAATGCGCATAATCAAAAAACGATATTAAAAAGGATTATCATGAAATCAATTAAATTAGCATTAGTTGCCAGTGGCGTTATGTTTGCTTTAAGTGGCTGTATGAATACTGGGCTTAGTACAAACACTAATACCAGTACGCAGCTAAACACAGTTAACGCATCGGCAGGTATTGTTTCAGAGCTTTCGGCAGAGCAACAACTCGATGTACTTGTTGCACAGTATTACGATGAATCGCTCACATATAGCCCCATTAGCGCAACGTATAATGGTCGTAACGAGTTTAACGATCAATTTACGCCTGAGATTTCAAAAGAAAATAGAGCTAAAAAAGCGGCTTTTTATAAAAAATATCAACAGCGCTTAAACTTTATAGATAAAGCACAGTTAACAGGGCAATCGCTTTTAAGTTTTGAAATATTAGAGCGCGACCTTGCACTTAAATTAGAAGGCATGCAGTTTCCTGATTATTTACTACCAATTAACCAAATGGCAGGTGCGCATAACACCTTTGCAGGTTTTGGTTCAGGTCAAAGTGCTCAGCCGTTTAATACAGTTGAAGATTACACGGCTTTTATCTCGCGCAGCGAAGGTTTTGTAAAGTGGCTTGCCAGTGTAGAGCGCTCAATGGCGCAAGGTATTAAACTAGGTATTACGTTACCAAAACCACTTGCTGAAAAACTGCAGCCACAATTTGCGGCTCATGTAGTTAAAAATGCTGAAGACTCACTGTTTTGGGGACCAATTAAAAAATTACCAGAATCGTTTAGTGCACAGCAAAAGCAAAAAATTACAGCGCAGTATCGTCAATTGATTACGCAGCACTTAGTACCGGCTTATAAAAGCATGAGTGACTTTTTAGCTAATCAGTATATTCCTAATAGTCGAGAAAGCGTTGGTTATAGTGACTTACCAAACGGTAAAGCATGGTATGAATACCAAATTAAGAAAAACACGACGCTTAGTTTATCTGCAGATGAAATTCATGACATTGGATTAAGTGAAGTGTCGCGTATTTTAAGCGAAATGAAAAAAGTAAAAGAAACCGTAGGATTTAAAGGTGAGTTATCTGAATTTTTTGACCATTTACGTGATTCAGATGAATTTTACTACGACACGCCCGAGGAGTTAATTGCGGCATATGAAAACGTTAAGAAAAAAATAGACGCACGTTTGCCTCTGCTTTTTAACATTGCACCCAAAGCACCTTACGTTGTAAAAGCAGTTGAAGCATACCGAGCGCAGTCGGCAGCAGGTGCATCATACGCATCTCCGGCACCTGATGGTTCTCGCCCTGGTATTTTTTATATCAATGCTTATAACTTAAAAGCGCAGCCTAAATTTTTACTCGAAACTTTATCGATTCATGAAGCAGCCCCAGGGCATCACTTTCAAATAGCACTTCAACAAGAAATAGAAGGCTTACCTGATTTTCGTAAATTTGGTGGTTACACTGTGTTTGCAGAAGGTTGGGCGCTTTACGCAGAAAGCTTAGGCAAAGAGCTAGGCTTATTTACCGACCCTTATATGTGGTACGGGCGTTTATCAGACGAGCAATTACGCGCAATGCGTTTAGTGCTTGATACTGGTTTTCATGCAAAAGGGTGGACGCGTCAACAAGGTATAGACTACATGCTTGCTAACTCATCTATGGCAAAGAGCGATGTAATTGCAGAGGTTGAGCGCTATATTGCATGGCCAGGACAAGCGCTTTCTTACAAGTTAGGGCAATTTAAAATTCAAGAGTTACGTGATTTTTCTAAAAAAGAACTCGGTAATAAATTTGATATTAAAGCATTCCATACGCAAATATTAATTGATGGCGCATTGCCAATGCCAATCTTAGAGGAAAAAATTAAGCGTTGGGTTAAATCTCAAAGCTAATTTGTAGCGTAAAGCCAGTACTTTGAAAGGGTATTGGCTTTGCGCCATTTACAGCAATACGGTAGAATGCGCGCTCTTTAGGGGGCACGAGTAAACTATGTTTGATCAACAATTAGCAAATACACAATTTTGGCTTAAAAAAAGCTTAAGCGACATGAGTCAAAACGAATGGGAAGCCATTTGTGATGGGTGCGGAAAATGTTGTTTAAATACGTTTATTGATAGCGAAGATGAAGACGAATTTACAGCTACCGATCAGTTACGTGAAGGTGAACAATTAATATTTACTAATATTGTATGCCAGTATCTTGATAACAACACCTGTGGTTGTAGCGAGTACGAAAACCGCCAAACGCTTGTTCCTTCTTGTGTAAAACTCACAAAAGAAAACCTTAAAGACATCTTTTTTATGCCACAAAGCTGCAGTTACCGTCGTTTACATGAAGGTCGTGGTTTGGCTTCTTGGCACCCATTATTAAATAGTGGCGATAAAACAAAGATGCATGAGCTAGGTATTTCTGTAAAAGACAAAACAGTAAAAGATTGTGATGTAAAGCTTGATGATTTTGATTTATACATTGCAGAGTGGCCAACAAAGGACGCTGATTAATGAATAAGTTAAAAGCGAGTATTGGTTTAATTAACCCTAAAAGCCCGACAAATGTTGGCGGTGTATTGCGTGCAGCAGGCTGTTATGACGCCAAACAAGTGTTTTTTACCGGTAATCGTTACTTAAACGCCAAAAAATTTCATACCGATACTAAGAACGCACTTGAGCGTATCCCTTTAACCGAAACTGATAGTTTAGAAGCGGTAAAACCAGAGGGTGCTACCGTTGTTGTCATTGAGCTTATTGAAGGGGCAACGCCTCTTCCTGAGTTTAAGCATCCTGAAAATGCATTTTATGTATTTGGCCCCGAAGATGGCTCTGTACCAAAAGACGTTTTAAAGTGGTGTGATGAAGTGGTATATATTCCAACTATTGGCTGCATGAACTTAGCGGCTACCTGTAATGTTGTTTTGTACGATCGCTTAGCTAAATTAGGCGGCGTTGAGAGCAGCGATACAACAATTATAAGCTCACGTGATACAAATAATAAAATGAAATGGGAAAAAGCATCTAATTAAGATTTATTAGTGCAAAAGGTTTAGTTGTAACTAAACTCATAAATATTCTTAATCACAAATAGATTCTAAAATGCGCTGCTTTTATTTTATATTATTACTGACAAGTAGTAATTGTTTTGCTGAAACATCAGTTGAGTATTATCAAAATGGTACTCAACATGTTTTAACTGGACATTACCACAAATCAGGAGTGCTCTATGAAGCGAAAAACCCCAAACAAACACTCCATTTAGCCACACTCGATTGGCCTCCTTATATTGGTAATAATTTATGTAATAAAGGCTGGGTTTATCAATTTTCAATAGCTCTATTAAATAGTAAGGGCTACAGCGTATATATAGAATTTTTGCCTTGGGCAAGAGCTGTACGAAATGTAGAGCTAGGCAAAGCTGATATATTAATGCCTGAATATTTTATAGAAGATACAGCCCCCTCCGATTATGTTAATGGTAAAACACGTCGAGAATTACTCGGTTTATCAAATTCGTTTAAAGGTGGCGAAATTGCATTTTTAAAAAGGAAAGGCGATTCAGACCGTTTCACTGGAAACTTAAAATCGCTTAAAGGGCAAAAGATTGGTGTTGTTCGAGGGTATCAAAATACGCCTGAGTTTGATGCTATGATGGACAATGCTGAGTTTGAAGTTATTACCTCTGTTGATGATTTACAACTTGTTCAGCTCCTGGTTGCTAAACGTGTTGATTTGATTATAGGCGACCCTCAAGCTCTTAAATTCTCAGTGACTTACTCTTCTTTAACTAAACCTGAAAAACAATCTTTGCTTTCTTCCATTGAGCAAGAAAGCATTTCTTTGCAATACAACCCTTTATATTTTGCTATTAGTAAACTTACACCTAAATGGCTTTTAGTCTTAGATGACATAAACGAAGGGCTTTATCAGTTCCATAATAGTGGTGAGATAGACCGTATTATCAATACGACCAATACTCAATGCAAACCATAAATTGGAACGTTCCTTTGTTGCACTGACTAATTTATATATAAACATGTAGAATCGTTTTCAACTTGTTAATGGAGTGAAAACGACGTGAGTGAAATAAATACAAATCAATCATTCGCGGTCAACGAACAGCCAAATAAAAATTACCTGTTTCCACTGACTGCAATGACGACCCTATTTTTTTTATGGGGTTTTATTACTGTTTTAAACGATGTACTAATACCACGATTAAAAGGCGTATTTGATTTAAGCTTTTTTGAAGCGATGCTAGTACAGTTTTGCTTTTTTGGTGCTTATTTTATTGTTTCTATCCCTGCGGGTATTTTAGTTAAGCAGTTTGGTTACAAAAAAGGGATTTTAACCGGTTTAATTGTGGCTTCAATTGGCTGTATGTTGTTTTACCCTGCTGTTGTAGTACATGAGTATTGGCTATTTTTAGGCGCTTTATTTGTACTTGCCGCTGGTGTAACGGTACTTCAGGTTTCTGCTAACCCTTATGTTGCTGCTCTTGGGCCTGAAAAAACAGCTTCTTCTCGTTTAAATTTGGCACAAGCACTTAATGCGCTTGGTACTACTGTTGGGCCTTATGTGGGTGGTTTATTATTTTTTGGTACAGCAGGTAGTCTAGCCGCTTCTGCAGCAACTGCTGAGTCTGTAAAAGTTCCTTACTTAATGCTTGCTGGCGCTTTATTGCTTATCGCTATTATATTTGCCTTTATAAAGCTTCCAGAAATTGAAGCCCATAAAGAAGAAAATAACGCTGCAGTAGAATCTCGTTCATTAACTCAAGCACCGCACTTAACTATGGGTGTACTTGCTATATTTTGTTATGTAGGCGGGGAGGTTGCCATCGGCAGCTTTTTAGTAAATTACTTTGGTGAGGCACACATAGCAGGGCTTGAAGAGCATACCGCGGCCGCACTTATTAGTTATTATTGGGGCGGGGCAATGGTAGGGCGTTTTATTGGCTCTGTTTTATTACAAAAAATAGCGCCTTCTAAGGCTATCGCATTTAATGCATTCAGTATTATTGCGCTATTATTGATCACAATTTTTACTCAAGGTGACGTCGCTTTATATTCAGTTTTAGCAATTGGTTTATTTAACTCAATTATGTTCCCGACTATATTTTCGGTTGCTATCGAGCGACTAGGATCATTAACTAGTAAGGGTTCTGGTTGGTTATGCTTAGCTATTGTAGGGGGGGCACTTGTACCATTACTGCAAGGGTTTATAGCTGACACAGTTAATATACAACAAAGCTTTTTTGTACCATTGGTGTGTTATGTATTTATAGCATGGTACGGATTAAATGTTGTTCGCTTAGCAAATAAGTGGAAATAACAGACTATACAAAAGTGACTGAATACGTATTCAGTCACTTATAAAGCTATATTTAATAGGAACGTTCCATAAAAAATAAATCTAGTCATTAATTATTTAATATTAGCCAGTTACCCACGAAAGCCTTTTGTTTTACAATCCTTTATTCTTATTTTTCATCAATAACCTAACTGTAAGTCTCTTTTACTAGGACATTTAGCTAAATTTTTGCTAAAACAGTAAGGCTAATAACGATAAATAATAAAAAGGGTGTATATGCTTAACTCGTTGAAATTTACTTCCAAAGTGACTATTGCAGCCTCCTTAATTTTGGTTTTGGTGCTAGGGTTATTTACTTTTAATAACTACATTGCGATGCGCAAGCAAACCGAGCAGCAGTTAAGCCTAGTATTACAACAAAACTCAGAATCTGTTTCACAAAATATAGCGAGTTGGTTAAATGCAAAGTTGGCGATTGTTATATCAATTGCTAAAACCCATAAAGCTAATGATTCTAAAGCACTCACCCTTTCACAACTAAATACAGCAGAGCTTGCTGGAAGCTTTAAAAATACGTATATAGGTAAATCCAGCGGCACGTTTATATTAAACGATCAAACGGTTGTATTACCTGCAGATTTTGATGCGACTTCTCGTCCTTGGTATAAATTAGTCGAAAACAAATCAAATACCGCTTTTACAACTCCCTATATTGATGTAACAACTAACGAGCTTACAATCTCAGCGGTAGTACCCATACTCCAAAATGGTCAGTTTAGCGGCGTTGCAGGTGCCGATATTGATATGCAAACTGTAACTAAAATTATCAACGATATTGACTTTTTAGGTCTTGGTTATGGTTTTTTACTCGATAACAAAGGTCAAGTGTTAAGCCATCCTAATGCTAAGTTAAACTTAAAAAATACATCAGATATTTTTGGTACTAATACGCCTTTGCAAAGTGAGTTTACCCAATACGAAATAAACGGAGAGTCTAAACTTATCTCGTTTACAAAAATTAGTGGCATTGAAAATGTAGATTGGTACCTAGGTGTTGTTATAGATAAAGATAAAGCGTATGTCAGCGTTTCTAACTTTGGCCAAACTGCGGCTGTTTTTATGGTGATAGGGATCATTGCTATCATTATTATGATGCAGCTTTTATTACGCTATTTAATGCAGCCTATGAACCGTTTAAATGATGCCATTAAAGATATAGCACAAGGCGAAGGCGATTTAACAAGGCGTTTAACCGTTGAAAACGATGATGAGTTTGGCGACTTAAGTCATTCATTTAATATTTTCATCGAAAAAATTCAGCATTCAATAGAGCAAGTAAAAGACTCCACTGAGCAATTAGATACAGCTATTGAGAGCTTGGTATCACAAACACATTCATCACTGTCTATGTATGATGATCAAAGTAAACGAACCGATAGCGTTGCAGCGGCTATTAATCAGTTTTCAGCTACATCAATGGATATTTCAAGTAATGCAGAGAGTGCTTCGCAGCTTGCTAAAAATGCAGATGAGCACTCAACACAAAACCAAGAAGCATTAAGCCACAGTGTTGCAACCATCCACCAGCTTTCAGCTAATATGGAGAAAGCTCAGCAAACTATAAACAGTTTAAATACACACACAGCCAGTATTGGGCAAGTGCTTGAAGTTATTAAAGGTGTAAGCGAGCAAACTAATCTATTGGCACTCAATGCAGCAATAGAAGCCGCTAGAGCAGGGGAGGCAGGACGCGGTTTTGCCGTTGTAGCAGATGAAGTACGCCAATTAGCACACCGCACTCAACAATCAACGCAAGAAATTGAAGACACGGTGAGCCAGTTACAAAAAGGCTCAAACCTTGCTGTAGAGCTTATGAAAACAAGCCTTCAAGACAGTGAAAAAAGCGTACAACAAGCAGATGCCGTCGGCAATTTAATGAGTCATGTTATTCAAGCTATTAAGCAAATTAACGATGCAAATCATTCTGTGGCCAGTGCAACAGATGAGCAAAACCAAGTTGTTAAGTTATTAGATACTGATATTCAAACAATTAGTGCGCTTTCTATACAAGGCAAGGCTAACTTAAATGACACGCTTAACGAATGTACCAAACTAAAACAGCAGTTTAGTGCCTTAGAAAATATGGTTCAAAAGTTTAAAGTATAAAATTAATGACTAAAAAAAATGTGAATAAACCAAATTGGCTCAGTCTAATAAATATCGACAGTGTTTATAGCTCAGACATGCAACGCAAAGCGTTTTCTTTATTTACCATGATTGGGATATCAATTGTGGTGATTGCTGTACTCGTGTTTTTGAATTATAAGGTTTACTCACCGATACTCACCGCTTCATTAATTATCGTTAACATTACAAATATAAGCTGTTCTATCTACTTTATAAAAACAGGTAATCTTCAAGTAGTGGCATTAATAAGTATGAGCATTGTGTGCATGATGTTTGTTGCACTTGTTTATACCGGTGGTAAAGACAACACCGCGCTATATTGGCTAATGTTTTATCCAGTAGTAACGTTTGCATCTTTAGGGGTCAGATTAGGTGCTTGGTTAGGTTTTACTTTACTGTTTTGTTGTATTGTTATTTTATACGGCCCTGACTTTGGTCAAGTTAGCTATGGCGATGTAGAAAAAACACGATTTATAGCGTCATTTTCTATGGTGTTTTTATTCTCATTTATTGGTGAGTATTTTAGACATAAAAGCCACATGGCTATTGCCGATATTACGCTAGAGCAAAAACAACATGCGTACACAGATCCCCTTACTGGCATGGCAAACAGACGCTTTATTACCTCTCATTTTTTAAAGCTTGCCCAAACACGCCCAGATCAGTACTTACCTTTTTCAATTTTGTTAATTGATTTAGATAACTTCAAATCTTTAAACGATACGCATGGTCACGACTTCGGTGATACGGTATTGATTGAATTTACCAAGCTCCTTGAATCTCAGTTTTTGGCAACTGCGTTAAAAGCGCGTTATGGCGGTGAGGAGTTTGTTGTTATTTTACCGCAGGTTACTGTTCCTACAGCCACTGTAATTGCAAACAAATTTCGAGAGGCTGTCGCAGGGCACGTTATATTTACCGATGATAAGCAGCGTATTTCAATCACCTGTAGCATTGGTATTTCCCAAGTAAATAAAGTAACTGATTATGATGATTCATTAAAACAAGCAGATGAAGCTCTTTATAGTGCAAAGGCTGCTGGTCGTAATAGAGTCGTCTCGAACTAGTTGAAGGATTAATATGTCTCAAAGTAAATTAATATATGTTCATGACCCTATGTGTAGTTGGTGTTGGGGTTACTCACCAACCTGGCTTAAGCTAAAATCAGAGCTTGCTGGTAAAGTAGCAATTGAATATAAAGTAGGTGGATTAGCACCTGATAGTCAAGACCCAATGCCACAGAATATGAAAGAGATGCTTGAGGGTACTTGGCATAAAATTTCAGCGCAGTTAGGTACGCAATTTAATTATAACTTTTGGCGCGATTGCCAGCCAAGACGTTCAACGTATCCCGCATGTAGAGCCGCACTTATAGCGCGTAAAACAGATAAAGAAGCTCAAATGGTGGCTGCAATTCAACATGCTTATTACTTAAACGCGCAAAACCCGTCTGATGAAAGTACATTAATTAGTTTGGCTGAACAAATAGGCTTAGATAAAAATGAGTTTACTGCGCAGCTAGCATCAAGTGAGCTTAATGATGAACTTAAAGAAGAGTTGTCTTTCGTTCGTACGTTACCTATTCAAGGGTTTCCCTCACTCGTGCTTATAAAAGACAATAAAGCACACCCAATAGAAATTAATTATACCGATTGGCACTATTCCCTTAATCAAATTAATTCAATTTTAAAATAACCCAGCTTGTTTATAGGGCATTTGGTTAACAAATGCTCTTATCATCTTAAAAATCTCATCGTAAGTCTTAATTGTTACCATTGTCATAAAAGCGACTTTTTTGCGCAACATCCTTGTCATGTTTCATCTATAAACTCCTGCTCATTGAAATTATTAAGTCATAAATTATTTATATAACAAAGTTTATGACCTTAAAAAACAAACTAGCAAATCCGCTAACTAACGAGCAAAGGTGTATGCGATGAAAGGCGTTAAACCATTAATCTTAGCTGGTATTGTGGCCGCAAGTGCAGCAGTACACGCAAACGATTTAGATAAGGTTATTGATAAAAGCAGTGAAATTAATAAATCAGCTGCGCAATCACAAACAAAAATAGACAAGATTGCAGATTCAATGCAAGGGCGTTTACAGCAGTTTAAAACCCTCAATAAAGAAATTGACGGTTTAGCTGTTTACAACGCTCAGCTAACTAAGCAGTTAAATAATCAAATAGAAGAGATGGAATCGTTAAACCTATCGATGGATCAGGTTTCTATTATTGAACGTCAAATTACACCTTTAATGATGCGTATGATCACAGGCCTTGAGCAGTTTGTATCACTCGATGTGCCATTTTTACAAGACGAGCGTGCAAAACGTTTAGACTCATTAAAAACCATGATGGATCGTGCTGATATCACTTCAAGTGAAAAATTTCGTCGTGTGTTAGAAGCTTATCAAGTGGAAGTTGATTACGGACGCACAATTGAAGCGTACACCGCTTTATTAGAAGTCAGTGGTAAAGAGCGTGAAGTAGACTTTTTACGCATTGGTCGTTTAGAGCTTATTTATTTAACGCGAGATGGTAAGCAAGCAGGCAGCTGGGATACAAACACTAAAACGTTTGCGGCACTTCCTGACTCAACTATAAGCCAAATTAATAAAGGTCTTCGCATAGCGCGTAAGCAACTTGCCCCAGATATGTTAACTCTGCCAGTACACGCAGCAGAATAAGAGGTTAAAAATGAAATTGTTTACTCAAATGACAAAAACGGCTCTTTTTGCTGCAAGCCTTACACTAAGCCTAGGTTTTACAGGTAATAGTATCGCGGCAGAGTCAATGGATCTTGATTCGTTACTTAAATCAATTGAAGACGGGAAATCGGTTCAAAGCGCACAAAACAAGCAACGAGAGCAAGAATTTACCTCGCGTCAAAACGATCAAGTGCAAATGCTAAAAGATACACAAGCAAAACGCAGTCAAATGCTTGGTGAGTCAGAGCGATTAGAAACACAGTTTGAAGAAAACGAAGTTAAGCTTGCTAATTTAACCGACACTTTATCAAAGCGTATGGGATCACTTAAAGAACTATATGGTGTTCTTCAGCAAGTTGCTGGTGATTCAAGCAATAAATTTGCAACATCGGTTGTATCGGCAGAAATTCCGGGCCGAAGTGCTTTTATGGACGATCTCGCTCAAAAAATGGGTTCAACATCAAAGCTTGCTTCAATCGACGATATTGAAAAAGTGTGGTACGAGTTGCAACGCGAAATGACCGAGCAAGGCAAAGTAAGTCGCTTTAATACAACGGTTATAGTCGAAGGTGGTAGTAAGGCACAGCAAGAAGTTGTTCGCGTAGGTGCTTTTAACCTTATATCGGGCGGTAAGTATTTAGAATACAACCCAGGTACGAATACACTAAGCGAACTAACTCGCCAACCAGTATCGCGCTACACATCGACAGCGGGCGATTTACAAGAAGCTAAGACAGGTGTTGTGCAATTTGCACTTGACCCAACAGGTGGTTCAATTTTAGGTTTACTCGTTCAAGCCCCAGATACTGCAGAGCAAGTACATCAAGGTGGCGCTGTTGGTTACGTAATCTTAGGTGTAGGTTTACTTGCATTATTAATTGCTATTGAGCGTCTTGTATCGCTATTACTTGTTGGTGGGAAAATTCGCCGCCAGCTAAAAGACAGCGTAGCGAGAGATGACAATCCACTAGGTCGTGTTATGAAAGTTAAAGACGACTACCCAAATGTTGCCTACGACACGTTAGAGCTTAAATTAAGCGAAGCTATTTTACGCGAAATGCCAAAAATTACGCGTAACTTAACACTTATCAAAATTATATCGGTAGTTGCACCGCTATTAGGTTTACTTGGTACGGTAACCGGTATGATCAATACCTTCCAAGCAATTACACTATTTGGTACTGGCGACCCTAAATTAATGGCTGGTGGTATTTCTCAAGCATTAGTAACAACCGTATTAGGCTTAGTTGTTGCAATACCAACCGTATTTATTTACACGCTACTTAATACTCGCTCAAAAGGTTTACTGCTTATATTACAAGAGCAAAGCGCCGGTATTATTGCAGAGCGTAGTGAGAAAGGAGAATAAGCCATGGTGCTATTGATTGACTCAATCAATGCTATCCGTGATTTTCTCGACACTGGTGGCCAAGTTCTCTTGGTCATTGGGGTGTTAATCTTCGCGATGTGGTTATTGATACTCGAGCGATTTATTTATTTTTTTAATGGTTTTCGTGGTTATAAAAAAGACGCTAAAAGCACATGGAGTTCTCGCTGTGAGCGTAACAGCTGGAATGCAGAGCAAATTCGTCAAGCGATGATCTCGCGTGCAAGTATGCGCCTAAATACTAATTTACCGCTTATTAACGTAATGGTTGCGTTATGCCCGTTACTTGGCTTATTGGGCACAGTAACAGGAATGATTGAAGTATTTGATGTGATGGCAATTACAGGCACAGGCAGTGCGCGCTCAATGGCATCGGGTGTATCTAAAGCAACTATTCCAACAATGGCGGGTATGGTAGGTGCGTTATCGGGTGTATTTGCATCAACGTATTTACAACGCAAAGCCAAGCGAGAAGTAGAGCTACTACAAGACAGCATGGTTTTAGACCATTAAGCAAAATTTTGATAAGCGGCCCATTTAAAGCCGTTCATCCTAGGAGAATAAAAATGAGAGCCCCTTTAGGTAATTTAATGCAAGAAGACGAAGCTGAAGAAATAAACATGACACCTATGTTAGATGTTGTTTTTATTATGCTTATTTTCTTTATTGTTACAGCGTCGTTTGTAAAAGAATCGGGTATTGATGTAAACCGACCTGAAGCAGCAACAGCTGTTAAAAAAGAACGTGCAAACATATTAGTGGCGATTTCTGACACGGGTGAAATTTGGATTAACAAACGTCAAATTGACATACGTGCAGTGCAGGCCAATATTGAGCGTTTAAAAGCTGAAAACCCGCAAGGTAGTGTTGTTATTCAAGCTGACAAAAAATCAACAACCGATACTTTAATAAAAGTAATGGATGCAGCACGCGCAGCAGGTGTGTTTGATGTGTCGATTGCGGCTCAAGAAGCATAAGGGCAGGCAATGCGTTATTTAGTAGCATTAGTTATAGCCGGTGTAGTGACCTTTATGTTGTTTTTAGGCATGCAGGCACTTATTACTGGTGGCGAAGGTGTAATGAGTGAACCCGCCAAGGGTAACGTACTTGATTTTGTCAGGCTTAAAAAAGAAGAAAGCGTGCAAAAAAAAGAACGTAAACCACAAAAACCACCAACACCTAAAGAGCCACCTCCGCCAATGGAATCGCCGCAAATGCAAAATAGCGACGCGACTGCGAACGCTAATAACTTCGACTTTGGCGCCAATGTGGATGCGGATGTAAATTTAGCCGGTGGTTTAGCACTTGAAACAAGTGATGGTGAGTATTTACCCATTGTTAAAGTGGCGCCTGTTTATCCTCGTCGTGCATTATCACGTGGCATTGAAGGCTACGTTATTGTTGAATTTACAGTAACTAAGCAAGGTACGGTACGAGACCCACAAGTGGTTAAAGCAGAGCCTGAGTCTCTCTTTGATAGAGCGGCGATGGATGCAGCCCTTAAATTTAAATATAAACCGCGCGTAGTCAATGGTGAAGCCGTTGAAGTTGCGGGTGTTCAGAACAAAATATCTTTCCAAATTAGCGGTTAATTTAGTAAGTAACCACGAGTAAACGGTCAGAAATGCGAGGCGATTATGAAACTATTTATTAAATCTGTTATGAAATTAAGCCCTACAGCTAAATTTTTAAAATTAACACTATTTTGTACTGCTGCAATAAGTACAAGTATTGTTGCACCAAGTGCCCTAAGCCTAATGCCAGGGTTAAATGTAGCTACGGTATATGCAGATCAAGAGCAAAAAACAAAACGTGTCCCAGCGCTACGTGAAAAGGTTTATAGTCAACTGGCTCGTGCCCAAAAACTAGCTGATGATGGCGATGTTAAAGCAGGGCTTGAAGCGCTTGATAGCATTAAAGAACGAGCCTCGAGTATGAACTCGTACGAAGTTGCGATGATGCATAATTTTTATGGCTTTATTTATTACAACGAAAACGATTTACCCAAAGCGATTGCCTCGTTTGAAAAGGTCGTTGCAGAGGAGGCCATTCCCGAGTCGCTTCGTTTAAGCACCACGTTTAGTTTGGCGCAATTAGCTATGGCTAATAGTGATTACACTAAAGTTATCGCATTTTTAGATGACTGGGACAGTATTAACACTAAGCCTAAAACAGAAGGCTACTACTTATTAAGGGCTCAAACTTACTATCAGTTAAAGGATTATAAAAAAGGGCTTGAGTACATATCTCAAGTTATCTCTTTAAGTGATAGCGAAGGTAAAACCCCTAAGGAAAACTGGTTAGTACTACAGCGTGCAATGTATTACTCGCTTAATCAAACTGACAAAGTTGTTGAAGTACTTGAGCGCATGGTAAAACTTTATAACAAACCTGAGTACTGGGTACAGTTATCGGGTATGTATGGCGAAACTGGGCAAGAAAAAAAGCAGCTAGCCATTATTGAAGCAGCTTACCAGCAAGGTTTTTTAACGTCTAAATCTGATCTACGCCAATTAGCGCAAGTGTATTTATATAACGGTTTGGCTTACAAAGCAGGCGTTGTAATGAGTAAAGCGATTAAAGAAGGTGTCGCAGAGCAAAACGCTAAAAACTATGCCTTTATAGCTGAGGCGATGATCCAAGCAAAAGAAGACGAAAAATCAATAGAATACTTTGTAAAAGCAGCTGATTTATCATCCAGTGGTAAGTATGACCAACGCTTAGCTGAAGTTTACGTTAACACTGAGCAATATGAAGAAGCGGCGGACGCAGCGCGTAAAGCACTTGATAAAGGCTCACTTGATTTTGAATCAAATGCATTTGTTGCCTTGGGTATGGCTCAGTACAACTTACAAAATTTTGATGCATCAATTTTAGCGTTTGAACAGGCAGAAAAACATAAAAAATCACAGCGTTTAGCGCAACAATGGATTAAATATGTAAAGCGCGAGAAAGTGCATGCAGAAACATTAAGAACGGCACTGCTTTAAGCTTTAGTAATAACGTTTAAATATAATTTCATAATCGAAAATCCAAACCACACTATTTTTAGTGTGGTTTTTTTATGTTTTTAATAAATTAACTACTTGAATTTTATGTAAATAACTTTGTCATCTTATGTTTATTAAAGTGTAACTGTAATGTCATATAGCTACCGTAAGGTAGGCGCTGCTGATAACTCAAGTGACCTTAAAGCATTACTTAATGTTTTAAGGTGACTTGAGTTTATTTAAAGCACTTAACAAAATAATTAAATACTTTAACGGAGTGAACAATGAAATTATCTGACTTATTTAAAGTTAGTTTGATTGCAACTGCAGTATCTTTAGCGGGTTGTGGTGGTGACTTAGTTGTATCTGAAGGCGACACAACAATAAATGAAGGCGACACAGTTACTAATGTTGTTGAAGGTGGCAGTGATACAGTAGATGAAACATCGTCGCGTGATGATTCTCAAAATGGAACTACGGGTTTTCCTGCTGATATCGACAATGCACTTGTTCAAGGCTTAGCAACGGATGTCTCAAGTGAATTTCCAGCAATAACAGATAAACCAGTGTATCGCTTAAGTGCTGATACAACATTGATTGCTGATGTTTCATTAACTAATGATGCACATTGGATTGTGAGTGGTCGTACTGCTGTGGGTAATGACCGCGCAGATAGTACAACGCTTTATATTCAGCAAGGTACAACGATTATTGGTGAGTCAGGTGATGACTTTTTAGTTGTGCGTCGTGGTTCACAAATTGAATCAGTAGGCACTGCAAGCCAGCCTATTACGATGACATCAATTCAAGATGTTACGGGTAGCGAGACAGCAATTGGCCAATGGGGTGGTTTGGTATTACTTGGTAATGCACCTGCAAATTCATGTGGAGACCAACAAGGTGAAGCAACAGCTGACGAACTTGCTAACTGTGGTGTGTCAGCTGAAGGTGATGCAGGTCAGTTCGGTGGAAATATCAGTGATGATAATTCAGGTACTCTAAAATATGTACTTGTAAAGCAAGCAGGTAAAACGCTTGGTAATGGTGATGAGTTAAATGGTATTACATTTGCCGGTGTTGGCTCTGCAACTACAGTTGATTATATCCAGGTTCATGAAAACCTGGATGACGGTATCGAGTTTTTTGGTGGTACGGTTAATGTAAGTAATGTAGTGCTGACTAACATTGGTGATGATTCACTAGATTGGTCTTTTGGTTGGACGGGTTCGGCTACTAATGTTTACATTCAACAAGCTGCTAACGTAGGCGATAACGCTATTGAAGCGGATAACTCTGAGTTTGATTCAAGCGCCACGCCATTAACACTGCCTACTATATCTAACGTAACAATCGTCGGTGCAGAAGGTAATAATGGTATTCGTCTACGCGCTGGTACTGCGGGCGCTCTTAAAAATGTATTTGTAACGGGTCCTGCTACTTACGAAAACTGTTTACGTGTAGGGTCTGATTCAGTTCCTCGCGCTGAAGATGGCACACTAACGATTGTAAACTCTATTGTGGCGTGTCAAACAACTGCAAATAATTTTGGTAGTGAAGTAATTAACGGTGGCGATGTACAATCTTGGTTTGAAGGACAAGATGGTAACCAAGTACTTACGCCGGCAGAGCTTATGCTTGCTGATGACGGTTACACGCCACTTGCTGGTTCACCGCTTATCGCAAATGGTCAAATTGGTGCTTTTGATGGATCAACTAACTGGATGGAAGGTTGGACTGTCGGTATTAATGGCGGCTTCCCTACTGATATTGATAACGCGCTTGCACAAGGCTTAGCATCAGATGTTTCTAGTGAATTTCCAGCAATTACAGATAAACCAGTATACCGTTTAACTGAAGATACAACGTTCACAGCAGATGTAACGCTTACTAACGATGCACATTGGATTTTAAATGGTCGTACTGCAGTTGGTAATGACCGTGCAGATGCAACTATATTATATGTTCAAGCGGGTACAACGCTAATTGGTGAAACAGGTGATGACTTTTTAGTTGTACGTCGTGGTTCACAAATTAATGCCAATGGTAATGCAACTGCGCCAATCACTATGACATCTATTCAAGATGTAACAGGTGCTGAAACAACGATTGGTCAATGGGGCGGCTTAGTATTATTAGGTAATGCACCTGCTAACTCGTGTGGCGATCAAACCGGTGAAACGACAGCTGAAGAATTAGCTAACTGTGGTGTATCAGCTGAAGGTGACGCTGGTCAGTTTGGTGGTGATATTAGCGATGATAACTCAGGTGTTCTTCGTTATATTGTTGTTAAACATGCAGGTAAAACGCTGGGTAATGGCGATGAACTTAACGGTATCTCATTTGCAGGTGTTGGTTCACAAACGAAAGTTGAATATATTCAAATTCACCAAAACCTAGATGATGGTGTTGAGTTTTTTGGTGGCACAGTTAATGTTCGTAACATTGTACTAACTGATATTGGCGACGATGCATTCGATTGGTCATTTGGTTGGTCGGGTCGTGCACAAAATATCTATATTCAACAAAGTTCGGTTGAGGGTGATAACGCAATAGAAGCTGATAACTCAGAATTCGATTCAAATGCGACACCATTGACTAAACCGCTTATTTCTAACGTAACAATTGTTGGTGCTGATGGTACTAACGGTGTTCGCTTACGTGCTGGTACTGCAGGTGTGCTACGAAATGTTGTTATAACGGGCCCTGAAGGTTACTCAAACTGTTTGCGTGTAGGCTCAGACTCTGCTGCTAATGCAGAATCGGGTGAGTTGTCTATCGAAAACTCAGCTGTAGCATGTAGTGAAGACAATAACTTTGGTTCACAAGCAATTGGTAGTGGCAATGTGCAGTCTTGGTTTGAAGGTCAAACGGGTAACTTAACGCTTACGGCTTCAGCACTTAATTTAGCGACAGACGGCTTTACACCAAAATCGGGTTCACCTTTATTAGGTGCTGGTGGGGATTCATCGGAGCTTGACTCGTTCTTTACCAAAACAGATTACATCGGCGCATTCGATGGCGATAATAATTGGATGGATGGCTGGACAGTTGCTATTACACCAAGCTTTCCTGACGATATTGCTAATGCATTAGCACAAGGACTTGCAACAGATGTTTCTGCTAGCTTCCCTACAATTACAGACAAACCTGTATATCAATTAACCTCTGATGTTGTATTTACATCTGATGTAACACTGACTAACGATGCGCATTGGATTTTAAAAGGACGTACAGCCGTTGGTAATGACCGCGCTGACAACACAACACTTTATGTTCAGTTTGGTACAACGTTAATTGGTGAGTCGGGTGATGACTTCTTAGTTGTTCGCCGAGGTTCTAAAATTGAAGCAGTAGGCAGTGTAAATCAACCAATTACTATGACGTCAATCCAAGATATGACGGGTGGAGAAACTACGATTGGTCAATGGGGCGGTTTAGTATTATTGGGTAATGCACCTGCTAACTCATGTGGCGACCAAGAAGGCGAAGCTACCGCAGATGAACTTGCAAACTGTGGTGTGTCTGCTGAAGGTGACGCAGGCCAGTTCGGTGGTAATGACCCTGAAGATAATTCAGGTACGCTAAAGTATGTTGCAGTTAAACAAGCGGGTAAAACGCTCGGTAATGGCGATGAGCTTAACGGTATTACACTTGCGGGTGTTGGTCGTCAGACTGAACTAGATTACATTCACGTTCATGAAAATCTAGACGATGGTGTTGAATTTTTTGGTGGTACTGCAAATATTAGTCACCTTGTTTTAACAAGCATAGGTGATGATTCACTTGATTGGTCATTCGGTTGGACGGGTAAAGCGCAATATGTACTGATTAAACAATCAGACTCTGAGGGCGACAATGCAATTGAAGCTGATAACTCTGAGTTTGATTCAAGTGCAACGCCACTAACAATGCCAACTATCTCTAACGTAACAATTATTGGTAATGTGGGTGTAAATGGTATCCGCTTACGTGCAGGTACTGCGGGTATGCTTAAAAACGTAGTGGTTACAGGTGGTGCAGACTATTCAAACTGTTTACGAGTAGGCTCTGATTCAGCGCCACGAGCAGAGGACGGTACATTAACTGTTACTCACTCAGTCGTTGCGTGTGAAACCGCTAACAACTTTGGTACGCAAGCAATTGGTACAGGTAATGTTGAATCTTGGTTCTTAGGACAAACAGGCAATTCAGTTCAAGTAGCCGCTGACCTTGGGCTTGCAGATAATGGCTATATGCCAACTGCTGAGTCGTTATTACTTGGTAATGGCTTTGATTCATCAAGCTTAGATAGTTACTTTGATTCTGTAGATTACATTGGTGCGATGGATGCACAAACAGACTGGACAGCAGGTTGGGTAAAAGTAGGCCTTTAACCCAAACCACATTATAGCCGAGCGAAAGCTCGGCTAATGTCTTGTTTTGTTTCGGAGTATAAAAATGAAATCTTTTAAACCCTCTACACTTGCTTTATCAAAGTTAAACTACGCTGTAATGGCTGCGTTACTTGGTTTATCAGTAAATACAGCCACGGCTGCTGAGCAGCAAGTAGAAGAGCAAGAAATAGAAGAAGTTGTTGCTGTAGGGCAACGATTAAAGGGCAGTGCGGGTGCTGTACTGCAAGAACGTCAAAACCAAGCGTTTGTTGCTGATATTATGGGTGCAGACCAAATATCACGTACTGGTGATGGCGATGCTGCCTCTGCACTTCGCCGTGTTACTGGTTTAACGTTAGTCGATGGCAAATTTATTTATGTGCGTGGTTTAGGTGAACGCTATTCTAGTACTCAGCTAAATAGCATGTATGTACCAAGTCCTGATCCTACTCGCTCAGTGGTTCCTTTGGATTTATTTCCATCTGAAATTATTGAAAGCTTGAGTGTACAGAAGTCATT
The DNA here is from genome assembly GCF_038900275.1 of Pseudoalteromonas sp. AS71. Taxonomy (NCBI): domain Bacteria; kingdom Pseudomonadati; phylum Pseudomonadota; class Gammaproteobacteria; order Alteromonadales; family Pseudoalteromonadaceae; genus Pseudoalteromonas; species Pseudoalteromonas sp. AS71. The sequence continues at coordinate 190,747 of NZ_JBBMQZ010000002.1, forward strand.
TTCACCGGATATGCCAGCTCATTTTGGTGGTGGTAATGTAAATATTCGCACTAAATCAATTCCTTCTGACTTTTTATTAAAAGTACAAGTGGGTACATCGTACAATACTTCTAATAGCGATACCGGTTACTTTTACAGTGGCGGTGATGATGACTGGATGGGTCGAGATGATGGTTCGCGAGCATTATCGGATGTGTTTACTACTGCGCTTACCAGTGATGCTGGTCTTGAGGGCAATATAAACACTACGTTAGCTGAGCGTAAAAACCTGATTCAATCGCTTGATTGGGATGTAGGTATTTCAGAAAAGGATGTTGACCCTGCTATGAACTTTTCTATTGCCTTAGGTGATAGGTTTGAAAGTGAGGTCGGTACTTTTGGTGTGCTTGCAGCCGTATCTTACGATAACGAGTGGGAAGTAGTTCAAGAGCAAAGCGGCTCAAGCCTTGGTAGCTTAGGCTGTGAAGACAAATGTTTTGCCCAGTATTACGATGGTACATCGACTGAGCAAAATGTACGTTGGAGCGGCACATTAAATTTAGGATATGAGTTAAATTCAAACCATAAGTTTGAGCTTACTAATATTGCACTTCATGACATGAGTGACCGCGTACGTAACCGCGATTACTTTGATGCAAATGAAACCGAAGAAGGTGTCACCGAATTACGCCGAGTAGATATTACGTACGAAGAGCGCGAAATGTTTTCGACTCAGCTTAAGGGGACGCACAACTTTGCAGAGCTAAATAATTTATTTTTTGATTGGTATGGCGGTTTAAGTCGAGCAAACCGTAATGCACCTGGTGGTTTAGATGTTGTTTATCAGCAAAACTTAGTTGATGGCGTGCTTGAATCTGAACAACTGCAAGATGTAGCTGCAACAAATATCACCCGTGAGTATCAAGTATTACACGACGATGTTGAAACATTTGGTTGGAATATGGGTATGCCTTTTTATGGTGACGGCTATGAGCTTGAGTTAAAAATAGGCGGCGATTTTTCAGAGAAAAAACGTGATGCAAGTAATGTGAAGTTTGGCATTACGCACCGTGGTATAAGCGATGAGTACTCGTTCGGCTCTAACGTAAGCGATATTTTTGCTGATGAAAACACGGCGAATGACGCTTTTTATGCAAGTGTAACTGGCTCAGGTATTTTTGATGACGGCACCACTGATGGTGATAAGTACAGTGCAGCGCATAAATTAGATGCTTATTATTTTATGGCCGATTACTTTTATCAAAACACTTGGCGTTTTACTGGTGGCGTTCGATGGGAAGATTTTTCTCAAGTATCAGTCGGTTATGAAGCGCATACTAATTTCTTTGAAAATACATTACAAGAAATCCAAGATGTAGCTATTAATGAAGATAACTTTTTTCCTTCTTTAGCTGTTACGTACATCATGGATGAAGAAATGCAATTTCGCTTAAATTTAAGTGAAACAACCATTCGCCCTGATCTACGTGATGTAAGCTCTTCTTTCTTTGTTGACCCGTTAACTGAGTTTCTGGTGAGAGGATCACCTAGTTTACAAAGTTCTAATTTAAAAAATGTAGATTTTAGGTTTGAATGGTATATGCCATCAGGTAATAACCTTTCTGTTGCATTGTTTTATAAAGACATTGAAAACCCAATTGAAATGGTTGAGCTTGCGGGCGTAGGCGGTGCATCTCCACAGTTATTAACAGCAAATGCTCAGTCGGGTAAATTGTCGGGTATTGAAGTTGATTTTTTAACTGACTTTGGCTTTATAAATAAAGATTGGTCTTCAGCATTTTTGTCAGGCAACGTTACGCTATCTGACTCAAGTGTTAATTTGGGGATTAATGATTCAGACGGTGTTGACTCACTGTTTGAAACACAGCTTAAAGAAGCCCTTGAGGCCGATACGGTATCGAATATTGTAACTAACAATGAGCGTCGTTTAGTTGGTCATTCTGAGTGGGTTGCAAACTTACAAATGGGCTATGACTCGGATGATGGATTTCATTCTACTTCATTAATTTATAATGTGTTTGGTCCTCGTATAATTGTACCTGGTACACGTGGTAATGAAGATGCAGAAGAAAAGTCCTTTCACTCAGTTGATCTAGTTTATTCTTACTTCCCTAACTTTAACTCTAAAGTTAATTTTAAGGTTAAGAATATGCTTGGCCAAGAAAAAGAAATTGAACAAGAAGGTCTTACCCTTTGGGGACAAGACACCGGCACTGAGTTTAGTTTAAGTTATAGCTATGAGTTTTAAGCTTTATTTAAAATAAAACTCAAGGATTGAAATAGTAAACTTCACTATCTATTAGCTCTGTATTTTAATACAGAGCTTTTTTGTGTTTATGCTCAGTATGAAAAATATTTAAGTTCTGTTTTATTCGCTAGTTTTAGCCGTCTACGAGTGTTAGTTTAGCGTTAATGAAAATTAAATCTCACGCAATGAATTTAATTTTTAATGTATTAAGGCATCTTTTATGAATCAAACAGTGGAACAAACAATGAAAAAAGTAGGATTAGTCGGTTGGCGTGGCATGGTTGGCTCTGTGTTATTAGAACGTATGCAGCAGCAAAGTGATTTTGCCCATATCGACACCACCTTTTTCACCACCTCACAAGCGGGTCAACTAGGCCCTGATATAGCAGGCGACGCAAAACCATTACTAGATGCAAGTGACATTAGCGAACTTGCTAAAATGGATATTATTGTTACTTGCCAAGGCGGTGACTACACCAATGCGGTATATCCAAAATTACGCGAGTCGGGTTGGGATGGTTACTGGATTGATGCAGCTTCAGCACTGCGTATGAGTGAGGACAGCATAATAGTGCTAGATCCCGTAAACAAAGATGTTATTGAACAAGGCTTAGAGCAAGGCGTTAAAACGTTTGTTGGCGGTAACTGTACAGTATCGCTAATGCTACTTGCACTAGGTGGTTTATTTGAGCAAGACCTAATTGAGTGGGTAAGCCCAATGACTTACCAAGCAGCCTCTGGTGCTGGTGCACGAAATATGAAAGAGCTTATTGCACAAATGGGCGCTATTCATGCAAGTGTTGCTGAGCAATTAGATAACCCAAGTTCTGCTATTTTAGAAATTGATAAAATAGTCAGTGAAACAATGGCGTCAAATGACTTACCACAAGACCAATTTGGTGTGCCACTAGCGGGCAGTTTAATCCCGTGGATTGACGTACCTATGCCAAGCGGTCAGTCTAAAGAAGAATGGAAAGCGCAAGTAGAAGCCAATAAAATTTTAGGCTCTTCTAAGCAACCGGTGCCAATTGATGGTTTATGTGTACGTATTGGCGCTATGCGTTGTCACAGTCAAGCGATGACCATTAAATTACGTGAAGATATTAGCGTAGAAAAAATTGAAGAAATTTTAGCCTCACATAACGAGTGGGTTAAGGTAATTCCAAACGAGCGCGAAATTAGCGCAACAGACTTAACACCCGTTAAAGTCACAGGCACTTTAAGTATCCCTGTTGGCCGTATTCGTAAATTAGCGATGGGGCCAAAATACATTAGCGCATTTACAGTAGGCGATCAGCTTTTATGGGGCGCGGCAGAGCCACTTCGTCGTATGCTACGCATAATTGTTGATGGTGAGTGATAAGTAATCAACATTAACAAAAAGGGGTTGGCAATTTGCCAGCCCTTTTTAGTTTAATGGCTTATAAAACCGCTTAAGAGGCTCAGATAATACTTTTTTATGAATGTTCACTGTTGTTTATTATTGAACTTAAGTAAACTGTTTACATTGTGCAACAGCCTATTCAAGTAACATTAATGACCTCTCACATAAATAACTTTGCCAATAAGCGATTAGTATTTGTTAGCTCCTATTTTAGTTCTGCAATTGCTATAAACACGGTTGTTTCTTGTTTTCTTATTTTTAGTAGTATTAACCACACCGCCTCGCAAGAAAAACTTTACTGGCTTTTTACGTTATCATTTATTTCATTACTTCGAATAGCGAGCCATGTATTTGTTAACAACACCCATGCTTTTAAATATCACCTGTATTTTATAGGTTTATTATTAACGGCTTTAACATGGGCTGCTTTTCCTATTTTGTTTTATGAAAAAATGCAAATGCAGGAGAAGTTTATATCACTCGTTGTTTTTAGCTCCCTTGCTGGTGGCGGTGTAAATGTTTTAGCATCCGATATTCGCTCTTCATTGTCGTATATAACCTGTTTATTGGTTCCTTTTAGTATTTTATTACTTTTACAGCCTATTGAAGATGAGAATGTACTAGGTATTTTAGGGCTCGTTTTATGGTTTATTTTATGCTTTGTCACTGCTGTACGTACTGCAAAAGATGTAAAATTATCAATTAATAATGAACTTAAGTTAGATCAATTCATTGAAAACTTAGAAAATGAAGTGCAACTTCGCACCGAGCAAATAATCCTTTTAGAGCAAAAAGATAATCTCACTAAGTTATTTAACCGTGGTAGTTTTGTTTCTAATGTTGAACTTGATTTAGCCAATCAAAATGACGATATTAAAGCCGTTTTATTTTTAGATATGGATGATTTTAAAATCATCAACGATAAATACGGTCACGATTTTGGTGATTTTGTGCTGGCCCAAACAGGTAAACGATTAGTTGAAACACAAACTCAAGGCGATTTTATTGCGTGTAGATGGGGTGGGGATGAGTTTATTTTTTATTCCCGTAATAACACCGAAGACGAACTTTTTGACTGTGTTTTTCGATTAGTTAAAACCTTAACAAAAACAGTGAGTATGGATAGCTATCAAGTAAACCCTTCTTTTAAAGTTGGGTTATATTTTACACGCGAAAATTTTGTTCTTGAAGACGCGATTAAATACGCTGATGTTGCTATGTATGAAGGTAAGAAAAGCCGTAACGAAATATCGGTATTTGACGAGCGAATGCATGAATCGCTTAAAAGAGAAGAAGTACTTCGTAGCTCAATTAAAGAGTGCGTAGAAAAAGGTGACTTTCATCTTTGTTATCAACCCATTGTTGATATAAGCACAAATGAAATAACCACGTTTGAAGTATTACTTCGTTGGCAGTTTAATGATGAATTTATTCCCCCTTCAGAATTTATAGATATTGCAGAGCGATATGGAAAAATTAATATCTTAGGTGAGTTTGTACTAGAGCAAGCCATTGCGAGTTTAAGTAAGTTAAATGCGGTGAATAGTAAGATTGGATTGTCGATTAATGTGTCTGTCTTGCAACTAGAAAACCATAATTTTTTAGATTTTTTAGTTGCGCTTTTAAATAGATACGCAGTTAAACCATACAATGTGCATTTAGAAATAACAGAAACAGTCATGATTAAAAATTTACCGTATTTGTCAAAAGTGATTACGGCCATAAAAAATACCGGTGTACGTATCTCTATTGATGATTTTGGTACCGGGTTTTCTTCTATATCGGTTTTAAAAGAGCTGTCAGTTGATTACATTAAAATAGATAAATCTTATATTGATAACATTTGTGAATGCTCAAAAGATAAAAGTATTGTATCTGCGGTAACTAACATGTCGCATATGATAGGTTGCCAAGTAATAGCGGAGGGCGTAGAAAGCCCAGCTCAGTTAACGTTATTACAAAGCTTACAAATTGATAAGTATCAAGGTTTCATATTCAGTAAACCAGTTAGATTTGCCGACGCGCTTAAACTTATTAGTTAGAGCGCTGACTTTTTTCACAAAGTTTGTTTATGTAGGGATGATCCAACAGTGCCGTGCGTTTTGCTTAGCGTTTTCATCATGCATTGTACATAATCCTGCTACTGAAAAATCAGTCGCTAAAGGTCAATACCCCAGTAATAATGAACTTTTATTAACTTAATGTGTTCACATGAGCCACCTGATTACGCCCTTCATTCTTGGCATGGTAGAGTGCTTTATCTGCTTCATTTATTGCACTCTCAATTGTCGTTTTATTACATTTAATATTAATTACGCCAAAACTTGCCGTTACATTAATTACTTTATCGTTAAAATGAATTGGGTAACTGGCCAGTGCACTTCTTAGTTTTTCGGGAAGATCTTTAGCTGTCGATTCGTCGTTTCTTGCTATTAATAAAGCAAATTCTTCGCCGCCAATGCGGCCAAATAAATCACATGGGTTTATGCAGTTTTGCATTATTTTTGCAGCTTCTACTAAAACTAAATCACCACCTGCATGTCCAAACTCATCGTTTATTTTTTTAAATTTATCTATATCCCAATAAATTAAGCTGACGTAGTTATAATTATTAAGTTTATCTTTTAGTTGCTCTTGGCTTTTATTATAGAATCCACGCCTATTTAGGCAGCCTGTAAGTTCGTCGCTCATTGCAAGGTGGTTCATTTTTTCAGCTAAATCAGATGCCATCATAAATATTATGAATACGGCCATGCCTACATGTGCAGTAGGGACAGTAATAAAATTAATTAATGTATACAGCGCTATATATTCTTCATTTACTTGGCTGCCTTGCAGTAACGCTATGCTTGCTGCAACAAATAAAAGTAATCCACATAGCGTATAAGTAATACTAGCGCCTATTTCGGCAGGAAGTGATTTTTGTTTATGCCTGAAAATAATAACTGCATTGAGTACAAGTAAAATCACATCATAATACACATACAAGGACATAAATAAGCCAACATGCACATATATAGCTGTAAAATAATAGACAGCAGCAAGAGTAACTATTGCTGAGATAATTAAATAGCGAATTTTTATACCCGAGTTTACCCTAATGCAATGCCCCCACGTACCTAGCAGTACTGAACCTACAGAGAAGCTACTTCCTAACATCCAATATAATGTGTGTGAGTTAAATAATGGTTCTGCCAACATTGTTGCCCATTGGCATGCAGAGAATGCAAATGCGATTGTCCAAAGCATGGCATATTGCTTTTTACCTAACGTATACCACGACATTAAAAATATGACAGACCAAATAATACTGGTGAAAAAGAGGGTAACTAATATATAAAAAATAGGATTCATGTATTTTTATTCTTGTTTGCGTTAATTTTACTTTAGTAGATGAAAGCGGTTTATTCGACCTAACGCCGGTTATTAGTTAGCTAAATTGTAAATAGATATGTATGCAATCATTTCTTAAGTTGTGTATTTGAATAGTGGTATATCCCTTGCTGTAATAACTGTTGTCTAGAGCTTTAAGCTTATATGGCTTTGCTTTGTTTATAATTTTATTCCTAACAGGTATTTAAATTACAATTATTAGTAATTTTTACACGTTTATTTATGTGCTCAATTAAAGAATCCAGCTAGGGCTTATTTATTCTTCTAGGTTAAATTTGTAGCTGTACGTTTAGATTTTAGGTAAAGCAGAGTTTATGTTGTGTGCCTATCTTCATAAGTGCTTTATAAAAATAAATATTAAACATACGCAGCCCTTTATATAGAAAAATTTAATCCTGAAAGGTCAAAAGGCCCTCGTTTTTAGTAAAGGAAATTACAATGCATTTTTCATCCAAAATATTTCACGACAAATACCTTAAAGGTGTAATAGCGCTGATTGTGTTACTTATATTAACGCGAATAGCCGCGCCTTATATAGTTCAGCACTACGTAAATTATCAGCTAAAACACACACAAGGTGTTACTGGGCATGTTGGTGACGTAGATTTGTTTTTATATCGCGGTGCCTACGCGATTGACGACGTTGAAATTTACGCTGTTGATGCAACTTCAGCTCCTAAGCCTTTACTGAGTATTCAAACTCTCGATTTTTCACTCGCGTGGTCAGCTCTTTTAAAGGGCAATTTAGTAACAAACATGGCCTTTACGCGTCCTAAAATAGTTATTTACGATAAAGATCCCAATGCTTCTGAGCAAAATAAACAAGTAAAAGACGAAACTACTTGGGTAGGTCTCGCCAATAATTTAGTACTGTTTTCTATTGATACCTTAACAATTGAGCAAGGCAAGTTAACTTTAGTTAACTCAACGAATAGTGGTGAAAAACCCACTTTTATATCAAATATCAACGCTCGAATTGAAAATATAACCAACGCGCAAAACCTATCAAAAACACTAGTGACTACTCTAAGCGTAGAAGGTGCATTAATGGGGGAGGCCGCATTAAAGTTTGATGGCAAATTAGATCCCTTTAGCAAACAAGCCAATTTTGATTTTAACGCAGAGGTACAGCGTTTCTCTGTTAAAAACCTCGATACTGTATTTAAGGTATACACGCCTTTTGATATTGAAGCGGGTGGCATTGATGGCGCTATGGAACTTGTGGCTAAAGATAATAACTTAAATGGTTATGTAAAAGCGGGCGTTCAAAACTTGAGTGTGTTCTCGTGGCGCGAAGATATAGAAAAAGATGACGATGGAATATTTACAGCCATATTTGAAGGCAGTGTTGATTTACTGGGCTCTATACTCGAAAACGATGAGTCTAAACTTGTTGCTGCACGTATTCCTATAGAGGGGCAATTAGATAATACGGATGTTTCGACTTTTCAAGCTGTGATTTCGGTATTAGAAAACGCATTTTTTGATGCGTTTAAAATGAAAGTAGATAACGTTATTTCTTTTGAAGATACGGATGAAAAATCTGATAACGAGGAGAATTAAAGCTCTTTGGTAATGTTCGTTTTAGTTAAATACTTAAGCTGCACCCACTTTTTAAACTTTAAGTGGGTGCTTTAGTACTTTTCTCAGATTAGTTTTTGCGGTTACTCAATAGCTCTTTAAGCTCAGCAATTTGGGATTGTAGTTCGTTTACTTGCCCTTGCGTTGCAGGTAATGAGCTGTCGTCTGCGAGCTCTTCTCGCGCTTTGCGGTGCTCTTCACTCATTACTTCTAAAATGGCACCTACCATCATATTTAAAAATACAAATGCGGTTAAAAATATAAACGTAAGGTAATAAATCCAGCTTAGTTCGTACACCGCCATTGTTTCATACATTATGTCGGTCCAATCTTCAAATGTTGCCACCCTAAACAGAGTAAGCATGGAGATTGAAACATCTTGCCAAAGTACGGGGTTTATTTCAGCAAACATCATGCTGCCCATTGCAGCGTATATATAAAAAATAACAAACATTAATAGGGCTATATAACCCATTTGTGGAATGGCTTTAAGCAATGAATTAACTAATAAGCGCAGCTCTGGGATCATCGATACCAATCGCAGTACTCTAAATATGCGAAGTAATCGAGCAATTAACATAGTAGAGCCAGCAGCAGGATATAAACTGCCCAATACTATGATGGTGTCGAATATGTTCCATCCTTTAGAAAAAAAATGTTTTATGCCTTTACTTGCAATAAAGCGGATTACTAGTTCAATTAAAAAGAATGCGGTAATGCCAACGTCCATCCAATTTAGAGCAAGCTCTACGGTAGGATGTAGTGAGTAAGTGTGCGCACCTACTGTCAGGGCAGAAACAATAATTACAGCTATAACAAATGATTGAAATATCTTGCTTTTGTCTATACGCTGAAACAACTTTTGTAACTGCGACATCATAGAAATAGATCCTTTGGAGATTAAGATTTTATGGCGCTAATATACAATAATATTGTAATAATTTAACGCTTTTTCGATATAGAAAGTGTAAGGAAATTTAATGTTTATCAATAAACTAAAAAGTAGCGCATTACTTATTGTTGGATTATGTGTTTTAGCTGGTTGCAGCTCTGATGCGCGTTTTCATGAATTGCAGTCGGCGCGCCTTGATGAGTGTAACTATAAAGCTGACAAAGAATATTACGAATGCTTAGATAAACAAGACTCTAACTACGAAGAGTTTAAAAAACAGCAACAAGCAGAAACTAAATAAGTAACCTTTATATTATGACTAAAACTCAAAAGCAGCGCGATAAGCACATTAGACTAGCACTTACTAATGCATGCGAAGCAATAAAAGAAAGCGTAATTGGTTTTGATTATCTAACGCATACCATTGATTTAAATAATGAGGCCAATACGTTAAAAGTACAATGCTATTTTAATGATGATATAGCCCTTGAAAGTGCAAAACCTCAACTTAACGAATTAACAAATATAATACTCAAAGAGCTTACGAGTATTAAGTTGAACGCAAAACCAGCACAGATTTCATTTTCCGCCAATTAACAGAGCTTTTGTTGGTTTGATAGCACATGGACGTTATAATTAGATAAATTATTTTTAGGGTTTAAATTATGGCTGTTCCTACGCGTTCGCAAATTTCACCAGGTACCACAGTAAATATTGTATTAAAAGAAGATCAACGCAGCGGCACATTAACTGAGGGTGTTGTTGAGCGTCTTTTAACAAAATCACCCAATCACCCACACGGCATTAAAGTACGTTTAGAAGATGGTCAAGTTGGCCGAGTAAAAGAGATTTTATAATGGTAGCGTTAACAGAACAGGCTTTTTGGGAATTAGTAACAACGCCTGATTTAGGACTCGACCCGCAAAGTGTGAGCGATAACCTAAAAACTAAACTTAATGATTTAAGCGATCAACACCTTATTGATTTTGATAAGCATTTTGGCATACATATGCGCAAGTGTTTTACCTGGGATTTGTTTGGTGCCGCTTTTGTTATGGCTGGATGTAACGACGATTACGGTTTTAGCGAATTTAGATGTTGGTTAATTTCTCGTGGGAAAACAGTATTTGAAAACGCTTTAGAAAATGCTGATTCGTTAGCGCAGTGTACACCTGTTTATTACTTAAACGAGCAGCCTTATCCGTACATTGATGAGTATGATTTAATAGCCGGTTTATTATTTGAAGAACGCAGCGAAGACGAATTACCGTTTATCCCATCTGGCAGTGATGAACCTAAAGGTAAACGTTTTAAAGACAAACCTAAGTTTTTAAAACAAAGCTACCCTTTATTATTTGCAAAGTACTGGCAATAAAATAAATACTAATTTGTATAACGAGTTAAACAATTTAATGAGTTTAATTTACCCTTACAATTAAGCGCATTGGTATAAATCGTTTTGTTGTTTAAGTACGTATTAAATAAAGTGCTTAACAACAAAATGGTTTGTAATGAGTATCTAGGGCATGTTTACCTTTGGTGGTTGAATTTGTTCAATCTAAGAAGGATTTAATCGCGGCGCGACATTTGTAAACTAGAGGGCTCGACAACTGCTCCTGCGTTATTCTAATGGCTTAAGAATAAGTAAAAACCGAGCAAAGCTTCCGCGTCCTACTCGCGGGCTCGCTCCTGTAATACGACTTCTCTCCTTTTATAGTAAATCTCTGTTATAGTTGTTAAAAGTTATAAAAGCTAAGTGATTAGGCATTTTGCTATTATTTAACACGCTGACTCACGAGGATATACCCACGAAATGAAATATTTAACACTCGCTTTATTAACTGTCGCTTTTACAAGTGCCAATGCTTTTTCTGAGCCGAGCAATAAAACACGATTTATACCGTTTTTAAAGTCAAAATTGGGGGCATACGAAGTTGTGTCGACCAATTCAGGGTTATGCGTTAATAGCGATTTGAGTTTAACAGACGAAAGTGATTTGAGTGCAGGTTTTAAACTGGGAAAGCAAATTGTATTTGGATCGCTCCACAATGGCACTCGCACTGTTAAAAAACCAAATTTTTGTTTTATAACCAGTACGCTTAAATACAAAAGTGATGGCCTTGAAAACGGTTTAAGAATGAGCCGTTGTGAAAACCCTGCAAACGAAAAAACAATCAGTCAAAGTATCAAATTTTTAGCTGATAACACACTAAAATACACATTAAGCGAACCTAGTGTAGAGTGCACATTTAAAAAAGCAGACGAGAGCAAATAAAGCATCTACTAAGTAGTAAATCATTCGCAGTATATTTTAGGAATATCGCGCCAACGCGTAGTGTACTGCGGCGATAAAAAATCACGGTTCATGTGCCATCGGTCATTTAATTTACTGCTTGCAAGGCTTAGCATCCCTTTTCCGTATCGATTATTGATTGTATCTAGGCATTGCATAAGCTTTGGATTATCAGGGCTTTTATTAAACAAGTCACTTTGCTGAAACTGTTCTGATATTAGCTCTACAGCACCCACACCACACTTATAAAATCGGATCCCCGGTTTATAAATCTCATTAAATACCTCAGATACAGCATTAGCCATTACACAGGTGTCGTTAGTGGGTGAGGGGAACTTATACACAAACGACTTTTTATAATATCTGTTTTCGTGCGCGCCACTGGCTGCAAAAATATAAAGCTGGTGAGTGAGAGAGCGTTGCGCTCTTAGTTTATTAGCCACTGTAGTTACATGGTTAATTAACGCCGTTTTAAGGGCTGTTGGCTCGCATATGCGCTCTCCAAAACTACGGGTCGAATAAATCTCCCGCTTGTCTTGTCGTACATCATCCCAGTTTAAACATGTTATTCCGTTAAGCTCGCTTACAGTACGTTCAACCACCACACTAAATGCACGGCGCATTGCTCTAGGGTTTTGCTGAGCAAGATCCCAGGCGGTGTGTATATTCATTATTTTAAGCTTTTTAGCTAGCCGCCGACCTATTCCCCAGACATCTTCGCAGCTCATTCTTTGTAAAATAGCTTGGCGAGTTTGCTCGTTATTTATTACAGCTACACCATTAAAACCACTGAGCTTTTTAGCGGCATGGTTAGCGGCTTTTGCTAAAGTAGGAGTCGGGCCAAAACCTACACCTACAGGAAGCTTTGTTTCGCGCCATACTGTTCGCCTTATTGTATGGCCGTATTCGTGCCAGTCTTTAATTAATGATGTGTAGCCATTAAAGTGCAAAAACGATTCATCAATACTGTATATGTGTTGTGTATCGCAAAAGCGGCCAATGGTATTCATCATCTTGTCGCTTAAATCAGCATAAAGCTCGTAATTGCTAGAGCGAATAACAACGTTGTTCTGCTCAAGTAAATGCTTAACTTTAAAGTACGGGCCAAATTTAGGAATATTTAAGCGCCGAGCAATAGGGCAAATAGCGCATACACAGCCATCGTTATTGGTAAGTACAACCACAGGTTTGGAGCGAATAGCAGGGTCGAATACTTTTTCGGCACTGGCATAAAATGACACAGCATCAACTAAGGCATACATTTTAGTAACTCTGGGCTTTGCCTGTGCATTCTTATTGATAGCGTTACTACGCCTTCGAGCTGAAACTCGTCTGCAGAGGTTAGTTGTACAGGCTTATGTAAAGAAGAAGCAGAAAGCAGCCGTCCATTGGTTTTATCAAGTAGTTTGCATACAAAAAGACCATTTAAGTTAGCAACAATAACGTCACCATTTTCTGCAGGCTCTGCACGGTCGATAACTAATAAGTCACCTTCAAAAATTCCGACTTCTTGCATAGAGTTACCCGATGCAATACCAATAAATGTAGCATCTGGATGCTTTATTAAAAGCTCATCAAGGGTTACACCTAGCTCGGTGTACTGCGCTGCGGGGGATTCAAAACCACACACGCCTGCTTCTATATAAATGGGAATAACAAACATAACACAACCTAAAACGCATATACTGTATAAGTGTACAGTATATGCGTTTTATGTAAGTTATGCCAAGAAATGTATGGCTGATCAATTCATGTTTTTGATCATTTGTTGCGCGGTATCTAAAAAGTCTTTGATTTGTTGAGGGTTTAAGTTTTTACACATTTGATTATTTATTTTTTGCTCTGAGGCTAATAACTTATCAAAAAGAACTTTACCTTGCTCTGTAAGCGACAAAATAAAACAGCGCTTATCGTGCTCACTTGCCTGCTTATCAATAAGGTTTAAGGCAATAAGATCTTTAATTAGCCTCGCTATTTGCGCTTTGTCGCGCTGCGTTTTAGTAACAATATCGTTAGCCGTACAGTTATTTACGTTTGCGATAATATGTATGCAGCGTACGTGCATAGCATTAATACCAAGTTCGCCTGCGTTAATTGCTTCGCGAATTGTTACACGGTAATTTTGCATTAATTCAAACAACGTATTTGATAAGGGCGTATTCATAAGATTCTCAATGTGGTTGACAAAGTCAATTAGTTTGCTATAGTTGATTTTATCAACCAATGGGGCGTTGTGCAATACCTGCTTCTATAGCAGCCAATTATTAATGTAAAACGAGGTAATACATGAGTAAACAAGTTCGTAAAGCCAGCGTATTAAGTACAGAGCAAATCACACCCCACCTACAACGTATTGTAGTAGGCTCTGATGATTTTAAAGACTTAACCTCAGAGTATGTTGGTAACTATGTAAAAGTACTGATCCCAAAAAATGGTGAAGTAGATTTTAACTTAAAAACAGCCTGTATACGGTCATATACAATAAGGTATGTAGATGCACAAACAGGCGCGCTAACGCTTGATTTTGTTATAAATATGCACCAAGGCCCTGCAACTGACTGGGCTAAAATTGCAAAAGTAGGCGACGAGCTAGGTATTGCAGGCCCTGGCCCTAAAAAGCTAGATAATTATGAGCATTCGCATTATGTATTACTAGGTGATTTAACATCGGTAAATGCAATAAAAGGGTATGCGCAGCAGTTACCTTTAACTTCAAAAATTGATGCTTTTGTACATGCGCCCACTGAGCAAGATATTATTGATTTAGAAACAAATCGCGATATAAACTGGGTAATTACCGATAGTGCCGATACAGCAATGCTAAGCGCACTCAAAAGTTTGCACATTACATCAGAGCCGCCCATTATATTTATGGCATTGGAAGCTGGGCTTGTTCGCAAAGCAAAAGCATTGTTAACAGAGCAACTCAATATACCGCGCGGTAATATTATTTCCTCTGGTTATTGGAAAAAAGGCGTAGACTCAGAAGGCTATAAAAAGCAGCGTCAACGTGATGCACAGCTTGCCTGAATACCTTAGAGCAAAATAACATATACCTATTTTGCTTTAATACCTCTGCGTAACTTGAATTGACCTAATAGCAGACCCATTTAAGTGTTTTATGCTAATGATGAAACCCATTATTAGCATGCATTTTTAGGAGCTGCTATTTTGTTAAATTCCATTCCTTTTTCGTTATTAGAACTTGCCCCCATGATCAAAGGGGACAGTGTTGCTAACACTCTTCATAAAAGTACTAAATACGCACAGCGAGCAGATGAGCTTGGCTTTAATCGCTTTTGGCTTGCTGAGCATCATAATATGCCAGGTATTATTTGTGCAGCTACTTCAATTTTGGTTGGCCACATTGCAGGTAATACTAAAAAGATACGCGTTGGGTCAGGCGGTATTATGCTGCCAAACCACTCCCCATTAGTTGTTGCTGAACAATTTGGTACATTAGAGAGCTTATATCCTGGGCGAATAGATTTAGGACTAGGGCGAGCACCAGGCAGCGACCAAGTAACGAGTCGTGCGCTAAATAACGATATGAGCCGCGCAGAAAACTTCCCAGGTGAAGTAACTGAGCTGCAAACATTGTTAGGTCCTTACAACGGTACGCATCCTATACGTGCTATACCGGGTGAAAACACAAACGTTCCTATTTGGTTATTAGGCTCGAGTTTATTTAGCGCGCAGCTAGCGGCGCAAAAAGGACTACCGTATGTATTTGCAGGGCATTTTGCACCGCGCTTTGTGCACGATGCAATAGCGCTGTATAAGCGCGAATTTAAAGCATCAAGTGTACTTGATAAGCCTTACGTAATGCTTGCACTGCCTTTAGTGGCAGCAGACACCGACGATGAAGCGCAATACCTGTCGACTACTTCTAAGCAACGTGTGCTCGAACTCATACGCGGTAACGAGCTGTGGCTAAAACCACCTGTTGAAAGCATGGACGGGTTGTGGAGTGAACAAGAACGCGCTCATGTAGAGAACTTTTTAAGTCTAAGCGTAGTAGGCGGGCATGTAAGTATTAAACACAAGTTAGAGATGATAGCGAAACAGCTAGAAGTTGATGAGTTTATATTTACCAATGATGTATTTGATAGTGAAAAACGCCACCGTGCACTCGAAATTTTAATGGAAATAAAGCACTAACTAGCCAATTAGCTAGTTAGTTAAGCAAGCGTACACACTGGGCTTGTTAACATACAGACATCATCAAAAGTTAAACTTTTTTAACTCATTTTATTAACTTTAAGTGATGTCTGTATTTGTTATTTAAATATTCAAAGTAAAATTGATTTCTATTTTCAATATCTATTTTTGCTTTGCATAGCGTTCTGTTTTTTCAATCGAACTGATTTAAATAATCCATTTTAAGATATTACTTTTATTTTTTATAATGTAGGTATTAAACCAAACGTCATTAAATTAAAGGTAGGTACACCGTGAGCTCTCTAAACACCGCAACAGCTAATTCAGTTAATCAAACAGCGCAGCCAAAAGTTGCACTGATTGCTGAAGGTGGCGGACAGCGAGGGATATTTACAGCCGGTGTACTGGATGCGTGGTTAGAGCAAAGCTACGACCCATTTGATTTATTTATTGGCACTTCTGCAGGTTCGCAAAACCTAACTAGCTACTTAGCTCGTCAAAAAGGCTATGCTAAACGCCTAATTAGAGGGCTTTCGCGTAACAAGCGTTTTTTTCAGCTTGGTCGTGGATTAGTGGGTAAACACATAGTTGATTTAGATTGGTACTTTGACAAAACCACTGAAGTAAACAGAGCTATAGATTTCAAAACAGCTAAAACTAGTTTAGGTGAGCGTGAACTACTTATAACAGCTACAAATGCACGAGACAGAAAAGCTTATTACTTATCGCCAACTGGTGATAGTGGTCAATGGCGTGATTTGCTAAAGGCTTCTAGCGCACTGCCGTTTTTATACAAACAAGGTGTAAAGTTAACACCTTGGCTAAATGCAAAAGCGGCTAACGAAATACACCTTGCTGAAGAGCAAGCACAGAGCGACTTTTATCTCGATGGCGGTTTAGCAGCACCACTACCCGTGCGTGAAGCTTACAACCGAGGCGCTCGTAAAATTGTGGTAATAAGAACAGTGGACGCAAATTTTCAAGCGCAATCTGCATGGGTACAAAAGCTAAGAACATTTGCTATAGCATCGGGTTATTGTCCAAAAACATTAGACTACTTAATACAGCACGAGAAGGCTTATTTAGATGAGCTTGAGTTTATTGCAAATCCACCAGATGATGTAGAAATAATCCAAATTTTTGCAAACGAAAAACTGCATAGCAAATTATTAGGTAGTTCTAATAACGATTTACGCTTTGATCATAAATTAGGCTTGGCTGCAGGTCGATCTTATTTAGCACAGCAAAGCCAATTCGAGATCAGCAACACGCATAACTATACGCAAAGCGAATATAGTTACAATTAAACCAAATTCTTATACCTAAATTGCAAATAGTACTGCAACTTAAAATTGCAGTACTATTCTTCATTTAAATGACACCCACCTAAATTTGTATGTTTATTAACCTCGTCTATACTTTATAAAATTTCAAAGTGAGCATAATGCCTGTGGCTACTGCACGAAAAAGACAAATAAGCCTTTCTAATACACGTTACTATCATTGTATTTCTCGGTGTGTGAGACGTGCTTACCTATGCGGAATTGATACACAAACAGGCAAAAGTTATGAGCACCGAAGAGATTGGGTGGAGGAGCGTTTATTATTTTTGGCAAAGGTATTTTGTATTGATGTTTGTGCTTACGCGGTAATGAGTAATCATACACATTTAGTACTTTATATAGATGATAAAAAAGCAAATAGGCTTACAGATAAAGCTGTTTGTATAAGGTGGCATAAAGCATTTAAGGGGACGAATACATCAAAGCGTTACCTTGAAGGTGAATCCCTGTCAGACATAGAAAAAATGTTACTAAAGCATAGTATAGTGAAATTTAGAAATCGTTTAAAAGACATTTCTTGGTTTATGCGTTCGTTAAACGAGAATATAGCAAGGCAAGCTAATAAAGAAGATGATTGCACAGGCCGTTTTTGGGAAGGGCGCTTTAAATCGCAAGCTCTACTGGATGAGCCCGCACTACTAGCATGCATGGCATATGTTGACTTAAACCCTATAAGGGCAAAAGTTTCACAGACCATTCAAACATCATCATTTACCAGTATTAAAAAGCGAATTGAACATGCAATAGCAGGTAATCAGCCAAAGTTTTTAGCTAAATTTGTAGGGAAGCTTTCACAAAAGATAAGTAAAGGCTTACCATTTAATTTTAAAAACTACCTAGAATTAGTAGAACAAACAGGAAAGTGCATAAGGGCAGACAAATCAGGTTACATAAATCAAAACACAACGCCCATTTTAAAAATATTAAACATAACTGACAAAAACTGGCTTAAACTAACAACCCGCTTTACTAAAATATTTCACGGTGCTGTTGGTAAAGCCGAAAATATAGAAATCTACTGCAATAATCAACATTTCAAACGACGACCCAATATCAAAAACAGCCAAGCTTTAACTGCTTAGTGTTTACTATTTAATACACGTTATCTAAGTTTAGACTGAGTGTACTCAGAGTTTTAATTCATCTGCGATTTAGATAAATAGAAGCTTCTAATCAATCATTAGTCGTAGTTAAGGTAATTAACCGCATATAAAAGACAGGATAAATAATTTTTAAGCATTTAGTGCTTCAATTCTTTAAAACTATAAATGGGTGTCATTTTAAACCTAATAAATGGGGCCAGATTCAAGGTCGAAGTGCACCACCTTTACTAAACTATAAGTTCAGGAGGTGTGCCATGGGTACTCAATATTCACATTTATCTAACTTTGAACGTTGCCGTTTATTTGAGTGGTATCATTACCAAAAAAAATCAATACGTGAGGTGAGCCGATTACTAAATCGTTCACATAGCACTATTAGCCGAGAGTTAAAGCGTAATAAATATGATTATTACGTACCAACTTATTACCCTCATCCAGCTCAAATGTATTACGAAGTAAGGGTAAGGGAGAGAGCTAAGCGAGTTAAGCTTAAGTCTGTTGAAGCTCAACGATATGTGACTGATAAGCTCAAGCTTGGGTGGAGTCCTGAGATCATAGCTGGGCGAATAAAATTTGATAAAACCTTACCCAGCGTATCTCACGAGGCCATTTATCAATATATATATACAAGAATGAACCATCACTTATTGTATATTTAGCTAGGCAACATAAAAAGCGTAAGAAAAAATATCCAACCCGTAAAACGAAAACAGTTTGGGGTCAAAGATGTAGTATTTTAGACAGACCAGATGACATTAATCTCAGAAAAAACATTGGGCATTGGGAAAGTGACTCTGTTGAATCTAGCCATTTTAAACCTAATAAATGGGTGTCATTTTAAACCTAAAAATAAACCTAAGTTGATGAGAGTAATATGCTCGTTTCACTATTTAAAATACCGTCTATTTCTCTTACTTGCCTAAGTACTCCATCAAACTCACTTAAATTCGCGGCCTGTATCTCTGCTACCAAATCCCAAGCACCATTGGTAGTGTGCAATTTTGTAAGTTCGGGTATACCACGCATAGTTTTAATAACTTGAGAAGTTGATTTACCAATCACTTCCACCATCATAATTGCACGAACGGCTTCGGTTTCTATGTGTTCATGCACTCTTATAGTAAACCCTAAAATAGCGCCTGAACTCACTAATCGATCTAATCTATTTTGCACTGTCCCGCGTGACACATTTAAAGAACTTGCTAAAGCAGAGATAGAGGCGCGACCGTCTTTTCGTAATTCAGCAATTAAAGCGTTATCAAGGGAATCGTAAATATAAGGAGTCATAAATTAAACCTTTTAGAGCATAGCCTACTAAAATACACAATTTGTATATACCTGCATAGCAAAGTGATAAAAATTAATAAAATTTGTATAACTAATTGCCATATTAAATAGCATGCGGCCTCGCTAAACTTGTTTTAAATTAACTAATACATTTATTTAAGAGGTTTCAATATGAGTCATTTTATAGCACAGCCAAAACAAGGCGTTCCGTTTGTTAGCGTTCAGGCAATGGCTAAGCTTATAAATAGCTTAGGTATCGAAAACGTTTTGTTAGAGCTAACACATAAATTAGAAACCGACTTTGCCCGTTGGAAAGAGTTTGATAAATCACCTCGTTATGCAGCACACTCACCAGAGGGTGTAATAGAGTTAATGCCTGTGAGTGATGGCCAGATGTTCAGCTGTAAATATGTAAACGGTCACCCAAAAAACACCTTTCGAGAACTTCAAACAGTCGCTGCATTTGGTATTTTAGCCGATGTAGATAGTGGTTATCCGGTAATGATCAGCGAAATGTGCCTACTAACAGCGCTACGTACAGCGGCTACATCGGCGCTGGTGGCTAAGTATTTAGCACCAAAAAACTCAACAACACTTACATTAATTGGTAATGGGGCACAGTCTGAGTTTCAGGCACTGGCATTTAAAGCTGTATTGGGCATAACCCATATTCGTTTATACGATATAGATGCAAACGCGTCTAAAAAAGCATTTACTAATTTAAGTGCTTATGGGTTAAACGTAACTATTTGTAATAGCGCACAGGAAGCTGTGCAAGGTGCGCACATTATTACAACCTGCACCGCCGATAAAACCAATGCTACAATTTTAACAAACGACATGATCCCACAAGGTGTGCACATTAATGCCATAGGTGGCGATTGCCCAGGTAAAACAGAGTTAGATGCTAAATTACTCGAGCGCGCTAATGTATTTGTAGAGTACGAGCCTCAAACTCGAATAGAGGGCGAAATACAACAAATGAGTGAAAGCTTTGTTGTAACTGAGTTTCATAAAGTCGTTAATAAGCAATCGCTTGGCCGTACTAGCCAAGACGAATTAACTATTTTTGATGGTGTAGGCTTTGCGAGCGAAGACTTTACAGCGCTTGTATTTATACGCGATCAACTTATTAAAAGCGGTGAATTTACATTGCTCGATTTAATTACACAGCAAGCCGATCCGCGCAACTTGTTTTCGGTACTTAATACAGAGCAAACATCAGCACAAGAGCACGTAGTATGAGCCACGTAAATCAAGCTCCGAGTGCGGTTGTTATGGTACGTCCGCATCACTTTACGTCTAACCCACAAACAATGCTCGACAATGCATTTCAAAGTGAATGCTTAGCACCAAATCAAAGTGAACAAGCATATAACGAAGTCACAAATGCAGTAAAATTATTAAAAAATGAAGGGGTAAAAGTTCACCTTTTTGAAGATGAGCAAACACAGACTCCCGACTCTGTGTTTCCAAATAATTGGTTTTCTACTCATCAAAGTGGGGAATTAATAATCTACCCAATGTTTGTAGAAAACAGAAGGTTAGAATATCGAAAAGATATTATTGATTTTTTAACGGATCACTATAAAGTGACGGTTGTGACTGATTATGCGCATTTAGCGAAAGAAAATTCATTCCTAGAAGGCACTGGCTCACTGGTTCTCGATCATCAATATAAACTGGCTTATGCAGCAAAATCTAAAAGAACAACTCAATCGGTTGTTAATACAGTTTGTAATTTGCTCGCATTAAAACCCGTTATATTTAATGCATATGATGAAAAAGGTACAGCGGTATATCACACTAATGTATTAATGTGCGTTGCAACTGAGTTTGTAATGGTTGGCTTAAACATGGTGCCAAGTGAGGAGCGTAAAGCGCTAGTTACTCATTTTTTACAAAGCCACCACGAAGTAATTGATTTATCACTCGATCAAATTAATCAATTTTGTGGTAACGCCATAGAGTTACAAGGTGACAATGGCCGTATTTTAGCGTTATCGCAAACAGCATTTAATGCGCTCACAACAGCACAAATAGCAGTCATACAAAAAACGGCTAAGCTTGTACCGTTACCGATTCCTACCATTGAGTCGGCTGGTGGATCAGTTAGATGCATGATTGCAGGAGTTCATTTGCAAAACAAATAATGTATAGTTTTAAGGCAGCAAAAAGTATGGCTGCCTTATTCGTCCAAAATTTAAGTCGATGTCGTAAGCAAAAGCCGTTATATCCGCAACAGGATACTAATATAAAAATATAAGAAGGAATTAGCAATGTTCGATACCGTCGTCAAAAGCGTAAACAACCTTTTGTGGGGAGAAGGTCAGGTACTTATTTATATACTCTTGTTTACGGGGGTATGGTTTTCAGTACGACTAAAAGCAATTCAAATACTTAAATTTAAACATATGTTTAGCCTTTTAAAAGGCAGTAGCAAATGTAAAAAAGACGACATTTCATCATTCCAAGCATTGTGTACAGGGCTTTGCGCACGAGTAGGCACTGGTAATTTAGCCGGTGTGGCTGTGGCAATTTCACTTGGCGGCAGCGGTGCAATATTTTGGATGTGGGTAATAGCCATATTGGGTATGGCTACAGGCTTTGCCGAAAGTGTACTTGGGCAAGTATATAAAGTGCGCGATAGTGGCGGCGAGTTTAGAGGGGGCCCTGCGTATTATATTCAACAAGGTTTGGGTAGCCGGGCGTTTGCAATTGTGTTTGCTGCGTGTTTGTTTTTAGGTTACGGCTTTACGTTTAGCGCAATGCAAACTAACACAATTACCGACGCACTTAATTACGCGTTTGAAGTTCCTACATTTTATTCAGGCCTGGTTATTACCGTGCTAGCCGGCTCAATTATACTCGGTGGCTTTAAAGCAATTGCCCGGTTTGCAGAGCGTGTTGTACCAATAATGGGCATTGTGTTTGTACTTGCTGCGGTAATTATTACGATTATAAATTTCACGCAAGTACCCGCCATGCTTAAAGATATATTTTTATCAGCGTTTGGTTTACAAGAAGCTGGGGCTGGTGCAATGGGCGCAGCCATTAAAAACGGTATACAACGTGGTTTATATTCTAATGAAGCCGGTGCAGGTAGTGTTCCGCATGCTTCAGCAAGTGCCAGCCCAATTCCTAACCACCCTGTAACGCAAGGTTACATACAAATGCTAGGCGTATTTTTCGATACAATAGTACTGTGTAGCTGTACCGCGGTGATCATTTTATTAGCCGATATAGACATAAGCGGCGAAATGGAAGGCATTCGTTTAACACAAAGCGCGATGACTGCTCACTTAGCACAAGGTGGTGTTTACTTTGTAGCAGCCGCTATTACTTTATTTGCTTTTACATCGGTAGTGGCAAACTACGCCTATGCAGAGAGCAACTTGCACTTATTTAAGCTCGACAACAAAGTAGGGCGCGGTATTTACACTTTGCTTTATTTATCAATGATGTTGTGGGGCGCGTCGGCCACTTTAAAAGAAGTCTGGGATTTAGCCGATATTGCCTTAGGGTTAATGACAGTGGTTAACGTTATCGCTATTATACTGTTAACGCCGACTATTTTGTCTGTTACGAGCGATTACCACGCACAAAGAGACAAAGGCTTAGAGCCCGAATTTAAAGTAAAAGATGTAAAAGTACAGGGCAAATGCGAAGACGGCATTTGGGACTAACTCAAGCACACTTAACTATAAAAAGCGGTTTTATGGCAACATAAAGCTGCTTTTTATTTTGCATAAGTATTCACTTTCAGTGTTGTAAAAATAACTGAAGAAACTAAAATTTAAGGCATAATTTTTTAAATGATCGAGATTCACGCAGGTAAAACCGCAGCAAAAATAATAAACGAACAAGGTTTTAAACCTGAACTTTTCACCTCTTTTTTAGGTGCAAGTGGCGGTCCTAAATGGTTTACATTATTTGGCTTAGATAAATATATTTTTGGTGAGTTTTTTAAAAACCGTACTAAACCACTTAATTTAATTGGCTCATCTGCCGGGGCTTTTCGCTCTGCGTGTTTTGCACAAAACGATCCCGTTGCTGCCATTGAGCGCTTAGCAAAATCGTATTCGCAAACTAGGTACTCAAGTAATAAACCAACACCAAGTGAAATAACAATAAAAGCGCGCGCATTACTTGAAGATGTTTTTGGCGATAACGGAGTAACCGAAATTATAAATAACCCAATATTTAAAGCGCACTTTATTGTAGCGAAATCGAATGGCTTTATTGCCAGCGAAAATAAATTAATACAGTTAATGGGTTTATCAAAAAGTTATATGTTAAACCGCGTTAACCGAAAATTATTAAGCTCGCAGTATGAGCGTTTTATATTTGGCCCAGCAACAAGTGACTTATCAATTACCGATACCTACAATTTTAAAACACAAAACATAGCGCTTACTCAAAATAATTTAAAAGATGCATTACTTGCATCGGGTTCAATACCGCTTGTTATGCAGGGCATAAAAAATATTGCAGGCTCGCCGCAAGGTATATATCGCGATGGCGGAATAATTGACTACCACTTTGATTTAAAAATTAATAACCCAGGCTTAATTTTATATCCGCATTTTAATAGCGAGCCAAAAGCAGGGTGGTTCGATAAAAATTTAAAACGTAAAGTATCACCACTTAATTACGACAACGTAGTAATGATCAGCCCATCAAAAGAATTTGTAGCAAGCTTACCTTACGGAAAAATCCCAGACAGAAACGACTTTATCGATCTTGATGCTGATACACGTGTTAAATATTGGAATACCGTGTTTAGTGAGTCTGAAAAATTGGCTGAAGTATTAAATGAGAGATTAAATAATAATTTAGTCTCTTATTCATTCACCGATTAAAATTTATTATTCAATGTACTTCATTTTATTCTTATATTTTTTAAGGTTTTCAATATATGTGAGGTAATCTTTAAAGTCAGAATTAAAATTTCCGAATACAATAAGAGGATCTGATTCAGCATCATTTGAACTATAAAGCTCAAATTTATAAAGAGTTACAGATTTATGAGCAAGGTGTACAAAAGAGACTAAATCAGAGCTCAACAAAGGTAGTATCGGCGTTAGCTGGTCAAGATGAAACTTTACTCTTGCTAATTTAAAATCAAAAAACTCGTACCAATTCGCTTGCTCATCAAAGATATTAAATGGTGCAGGTTCATTTGTATTCACTAGCTTGCTATTTAATTCTGTTATATCTGCTTCGGATAAACTATCATCTTTATTTATATTCAATTCTTTTTTAATATATGTGATTAAGCTATCGTGCTCATATAGAGCATAATCTAGATGCTTATAAGCAATATTATTCATCGTAATATCAGTATCGACTTGCCTAATATGTACTATTAAAAAATAAAACACGCTACTAGACAGGAAAGCTAAGCAAAGTTTATTATATACATTTTCAAAAGTCTGCCCCCAACTAATAAAAAGAGGGATATTCTCAGAATAGGTATCAATAATAAAAATTGAAATGATAGATATAAAAATACCAAGGTATATCTTTTTACTAAGTAAAATAAAATACTTCATAGCTTTAAGTTCAATAAAATAATGGGTTTACTATCTATTAAAAGGATATATAAATCAATTAAATATTCAATAGGCGGTCTCCAAGTAACGGAGGTCTATAAATAAGAGTTCGAAATTTTTTATTGCATAATTTTTAAGGAGTTCATATTTGTAAGAAATGTTTGGAAATGTTATTACGATCAAGCTAATTTATTAGTTATCGCAACTGAAAATAGGTAACTTTTTACAATCAGAAAAATTTAATTATCGATTAAAGTTTACTTAGCCTAATAAAAGCAAAATTCTTAAAAGTTAGATGCATATCAACAATACCCATAAATTACGTTATGTTAAATTGCATGTATTTTAATAAAGCGAGCGTGATTGTACAAACCAGCTCGCTTTTAGGAGAGTAATTTGGTGGTTAATTAAGCTCTGAATCTACCCAAAACTTAGTTCCTTTTAATACGGCTTGTAGTGCAAGGCCATTTTCGGTTACAGAATATACAGTAACTTGATCTGCAATTGCTTCGGCAACCAGTGCACCGCCTTTATCTTCATATTTTGCTGCCGCATCAGCGTTTCCGCCAAATGCCCAACCATGTTCAATAAATCTATTTAATGCAGCTTGGTTATGAAAAACCATTACAACATTAAAATCTTTTACACCTAAGCCAAGCCCTAAACCGGCTTCGCCCATATTCATGTAAGTCGATTTACCCGTAAGGTTATTTTTAACTACGCCGTAACCGCCACCAAAACTAGCTAAAACAACATTTACGTTAGCGTTATCAAAAACGGCGAAACCAGCAGAATTAGCAATTTGTTTTTTAACATCAGGTTTTTCAGCGTATAATTTATCTAACGTGTTTGCTTTCATACTTTGTACAAGTGAACGTTTTTCGCTTGGTGATGCACTACCCGTAGTCGCACAACCAGTTAACGCAACAGTTAAAGCAAGTACGCTTAGTATAATTAGTTTTTTCATAACTTTTCCTTAATAAGATATAGCAACCAACAAACATAGAATAATTACAGTATTAAAATAATTAGAGCTTTACTATGTCCAATACTAGACAGTATCGGACTTTAACGTTATTCTGTAACTCTATTATTTAATTGAATATTTATACATTATGCTTGTTGCTTTGGTTGATACATTAAAACAATTAAGATATCAAATTGCCCATCTAGATGACGGTACTCTAAATTCAGAGTACCCAGAACTTGCATCCTTTATACAGGAAGTTGGCTTGACTGTAACTGAATCAAAGGTCGATCTGATATTCTTATATCAGTTTTTGTATGTTTATGGCCGAAAATCAGAAGCCACTTATAGTCGTTTTCGAAATGAACTCGAACGCTTTTATTTATGGTCGTGGTTAATAGCAAAAAAATCAGTATTCGATTTAAAGCGTGAAGACATTGAAGCCTACGTTGATTTTATGGTCGAACCCGATAAAGCCTGGGCTGCCACTTCAGTGCAATGGCGTTATAAAGATGAGCAAGGTATTCGTCGATTAAACCAAAATTGGCGCCCTTTTATGCTTAAAGAATCCATTGCAAGCCAACAAACATTATCGTCTATGTTTACAGCATTAAATGTTTTTTATAAGTTTGCTTTACTAGAAGAAAAAACATTTGCTAACTTTGTCCCTGTCGTTAAAAAAAATAGCCCGTATTTAGTTGTTCAATCTCAAATTCAAATTCCAGACACATTAAGCGATATTCAATGGGAATACGTTTTTGGTGTAACGCGTGATTTATGCGAACATAACCCTGATTTAGAGCGAAACTTATTTACGCTTGCCTGCTTAAAAGGTCTTTATTTACGAATTTCAGAATTATCTGAGCGCCCGCAGTGGTCGCCGGTAATGTCTCATTTTTGGCAAGATAATGATGGATTTTGGTTTTTACGTATAATGGGCAAAGGTAATAAATTACGAGATGTAACGTTAAGTGATGATTTTGTTGAATATTTAAAACGCTATAGATTATATAGAGGTTTGTCTGCCCTTCCCCGTGTTGATGAGTCAGATCCACTGGTGCATAAAATTCGTGGCCAGGGTGGAATGACCGTAAGGCAAATCAGGCGTTTAGTTCAACAAAGTTTTGATTATGCGCAGCAGTCATTACTTGATGATGGTTTTAAAGATGATGCTGAACAACTCGGTGCTGCAACTGCACATTGGCTTCGTCATACTGGTGCCACACATGATGCGCAAACTAGACCGCTTAAACATTTATCAGAAGATTTAGGCCATTCTAAAATTGCGACTACCGATCAAATTTATATTCAAACAAATATTAAAGAGCGAGCAAAATCAGGACTTAAAAGGAAAATTTAATGGAGTACTTAGTAATAGCATTTATAGGCGGACTATTTTTAATTTATTCTTTAACACTTCGCCAGTTAGAAAAAACAGAAGTAACAGGTCCGATGTTTTTTGTTGTCGGCGGAATATGTTTAGCTATGTTACTACCCAATGAAGGGCATAAAATAAAAGAAGGTGTCGATCTCTTACTACCTTTTATAGAACTCACGCTGAGTATATTTTTATTTTCAGATGCAGCTAAGTCAAAGTTAAGTGTTTTAAGGCATAGTTTTCAGTATCCTAGTTTATTATTGTTTATTGCCCTGCCCTTAACTTTATTGCTAGGCATTGCCGTTGCTTTATTTTTATTTGCTGAGCTTTCACTTATTCAAGCAGCATTGCTCGCTATTATTTTAACACCTACCGATGCCGCATTAAGCAAAGGGCTATTAGCAAGTACACAAGTGCCCGAAAAAATTCGTGAAGGAATAAATACAGAAAGTGGTTTGAACGATGGTTTGTGTGTACCTGTATTTTTAATATTTATATTACTCGCTAAAAATCCTGATTCAGCTATTACTGCGACGCAAACACTAAGCGTATTTAGCCGAGAGCTTGGTTTGGCTTTATTAATAGCAATTACAAGTATCGCTATTTTTATACCGTGTTTAAATTTTGCTATGAAGCGCCATTACTTTGCACAAAATACGAGTCCGTTTTTATTACTCGGTTTTGCTATGGCTGTGTTTTCTGTTACTCAGTATTTTCATGGCAGTGGGTTTATTGCGGTATTTATTGCAGGCTTATTGTTTGATAAATTCTCAACAGATGAAGTAAGAACAGAATTAATTGAAGACTCAGAACACATAGCAGATTTTACATCGCTAATGATTTGGTGCTTGTTCGGGTTTGTTTGCGCTTACTTAGTCATTCCTAAATTAAATGCTGAAATTATAATTTACGCTTTGTTAAGTACAACATTAATTAGAATAATTCCAGTTATGTTGTCACTACAGTTTACGGCATTGAATATTAAAGAGCGTTTTACATTTGCGTGGTTTGGACCAAGAGGTTTAGCATCAATTGTTTTTACATTGATGGTTATAGATACTCAAATAGAAAACAAATATCAAATTGCGACAATAGCAATGACGACTATTTTATTTAGTGTATTTATACACGGCATTAGCACTAAACCTATTGCAGATAGCTTTGCTAAAAAGTAGTTTTTAAAACAGTTATTTAAATTAGATAATTAAAATAATAGATTTAAAAAAGGCATAACGATTACTTTCATTATTGATGAAGTTAATTGTTACGCCTTTTTTGCTTAAGAACTAATTTAATAAATCTATTTAAGTACTCTTATTTTATAAAGTTATTTTAGAGCTTGAGCTAGTAATTCAATTGGGTGTTTTGGTTTAAACTTTTCAAAACGTTTAACTTGGCTACGACACGAAAAGCCGGTAGATAAAAGTTGCTCTGGTTTGTTTTTATCTACAATTGGTTTCCAGCTCATTTCGTAAAGCGCACGTGAGTTATCTTGATTTTGAGCTTCGTGGCCATAAGTTCCCGCCATTCCACAACAACCTGTATTTGTTGTTTTTAATGTTAAACCAATATCATTAAAAATTGTTTGCCATACATTTGCGGCTTTTGGCAATGCGGTTGTTTCAGTACAGTGACTTAATAATGAAAATTCGGTATCAGTATTTTGTTTGGCAGTTAACCCTTTGAATGATTGTGTTTCTAACCACTCATGCGCAAGTTGCACGTTAAATTTGCCACGGTTATTTTCTAAAATTGTATTATATTCATCGCGATAACACATAACGAGTGACGCATCTAAACCGACTAACGGTGCATTAATGTCATTTAGTTTATTTAAAAACTCGGCGGCATTTTTTGCAGTTACTTTAAACTCATGCAAAAAACCTTTTACGTGTTGAGGCTTACCATTTGGTTTAAATGGTAATAGCATTGGTTTTTTACCAAGCTGGGTTATTAAAGTAATAAAGCTTTCCACTAGTTCTGCTTCGTAAAAACTCGTAAATGGGTCTTGTACTATTAATACGTATTCGCTTTGTTGTTCTGCATTTAATTTATTTAATAAATCAAAATCAAATTGTTGTACTTTAGTAACACGCTTTGAAAGTGCTGGAATACTTAACTGTGGTGTATCAACATAACCAACGGTTTTTTTAATAACATTACTGACTAATGATGTTTTAACAATTGGGTTTATAACTTTTGCAAATTTTGCCATTAATGGCGCGCTATTTTCTATATTGCCAACAAGGTAATCTTTTAACGGGCGCGCATAATAACTATGATAATAATTTAAAAAGCGTGAACGAAAAGTAGGAACATCTACTTTTATTGGGCAGGCAGTTGTACATGCTTTACATGCTAAACACTCATCCATTGACGCTTTAACTTCGTGTGAAAAGTCGTAAATACCTTTTCGTTTTTCGCGGCTATGAACAAAACGTTCCCACCAGGTAATCACTTCACCTTTATTAAGCTGTTTTTCTACTTCGAGCAAATCTACATTTTTTGACTCTTGCAGACGAAGCCATTCGCGCATTAAACTTGCACGTCCTTTTGGTGAATTACGACGATCACCAGTCACTTTATACGATGGGCACATAGGTGAGTTTTCATCGTAATTAAAGCATATGCCATTACCATTACAGGTCATTGCATTGTTAAAACTAGTTTTAACTTCTATTGATATTTGCTTATCGAAGTGCGATCTCTTTTGTCCATCCACACTAACTAGTGAGTCTTCACTATCAATAGGAGTGCATATTTTGCCGGGGTTAATTCGGTTGTTAGGATCGAATGCTGTTTTTATTTTACGAAGTTGGGTATATAAATGCTCACCAAAAAACTCAGGGCTATATTCACTACGATAACCTTTACCGTGTTCGCCCCACATTAAACCGCCGTATTTAGCGGTGAGTTTTACTACTTGATCTGAAATAGTTCTAAGTAGTTTTTCTTGTTCTGGGTCGCACATATCAAGTGCCGGGCGTACGTGTAAAACCCCTGCATCAACATGACCAAACATACCATATTGTAAATTATGACTGTCGAGCAGAGCTCTAAATTCGACAATATAATCTGCTAAGTTTTCTGGTGGTACGGCGGTATCTTCTGCAAAAGCGAGCGGTTTTTGACTGCCTTTAACATTACCTAATAAACCCACTGACTTTTTACGCATTGCGTAAATTTTTAGTATGTCGCTTTTATCACTAGTTAACTGATAACCAATAACGCCATTAGTTTGATTTTTTACGCATTCATCTAGAAGTTTACAAAGCGTGTCTACTTTGTCTTTTATATCATCGTTTGATACTGCATTAAACTCGACCATGTTAAGGCCTTGCATATCTTTATTTGGTACGTCGGTTATTAAGTCCGATACTAAATTCCAAATGATATCTTCGCGCGCTAAGTTTAAAACTTTGCTATCAACTGTTTCTACTGATGTTGCGCGTGCATCGACTAAAAATGGTGAATGGCGTAATGCTGAATCGAAACTATCGTACTTAATATTAATAAGCGTTTTAAACTCGGCAATAGGCGTCAGGTTTAATTTAGCTTCAGTTACTATACCTAATGACCCTTCTGACCCGGTGATTAGTCGGCTCATGTCAAAAGTAAGTAAGTCATCACTTAGTACATGCTCTAGGTCGTACCCGGTTAAAAAACGATTTAACCGAGGAAACTTAGCTAAAATAGCAGCGCGTTCATTAATCGAAATATCTAAAACTGTTTTATATAAATTGCCAATAAGTGAGTCTTGGTCGGCTATAATTTTTGCTTTATCGATGTCGATTGGTGAAGTGCACATAGGTGTGCCGTCAACTAAATAAGTTGTCAACCCTAAAACATGGTCGCTTGTTTTGCCGTAAACTAACGAACCTTGCCCCGATGCGTCAGTACTTATCATGCCACCAATAGTTGCCCTGTTACTGGTAGATAAATCGGGTGAGAAGAAAAAGCCATAAGGTTTCAAAAAATCATTAAGCTGATCTTTTATGACGCCAGTTTGAACCCGTACCCAGCCTTCTTCTACATTAATTTCAATAATTTCGCGCATATAGCGTGACAAATCTACAACAATACCAGGTGTTAGCGATTGACCGTTAGTACCTGTTCCACCGCCACGAGGACCAAACGTTAATGATAAAAACGGGTCACGAGATGCTGTTTGCAATGCGAGTTGAATATCTTTTTCGTTTTTTGGAAAAATAACACCTTGCGGTATTTGCTGATACACACTGTTATCGGTTGAAGCAGTAATACGCGTTGCATAACTTGCATCGGTATCTCCGGTAAAACCTTTATTTTTAATGGTACTTAGGTAATTAGCGACAAGTTCTGTCGCGGCATCTTGCTGTGTAATTGTTGCTATCATGACGGCGATATTTTAGGGCATTTGACTAATTATATCATGGTGATGGCGAATAGAAATTGAAGATTTTACAGTTTGTAACACTCTTTTAGTCGATTTTAATCCAGCTTAAATTATACTCAAGTTAACCATTAGCGAGGCGTGTTATATGAAAAAATTACTATTACAGATCATTGGTGTGTTATTTATTTTGCTAGGATCATTTTTTGCTATTGTACCTGGTCCATCACTCATATTTTTTATGGCGGGTTTATTATGTTTTTCGCCTTACTATCCTAAAGCACGACATTACTTATCACTGTGCCAAAAGGCATTAACTAAGTCGTGTGCCTATTTGGATAAAAAATTAGCCCGCTAATTTACTTTTAATTTAACAAATAAAAATGCCAGCAATAAATTGCTGGCATTTTTATAGCTTACATACTTGTTACTTTGCTAATTTTTTAGCTAGGTACAACCATGTTTCTATTACTGTATCTGGGTTTAATGAAACAGAGTCAATGCCCTGCTCTACTAACCATGCTGCAAAGTCTTCGTGATCTGAAGGACCTTGTCCACAAATACCAACGTACTTTCCTTTTTCTTTAGCTGTTTTAATAGCCATAGAAAGTAGCTTTTTAATTGCTGGATTACGTTCATCAAATAAATGTGCAATTAAACCAGAGTCACGATCAAGACCAAGCGTTAGCTGTGTTAAATCGTTAGAGCCGATAGAAAAACCATCAAACATTTCTAAAAATTCATCAGCAAGTAATGCATTTGAAGGAAGTTCACACATCATGATTACTTTAAGACCATTTTCGCCACGTTTAAGGCCATGCTCTTCTAGTAGTTCAATTACGCGTTTGCCTTCTTCAAGGGTACGTACGAATGGGATCATGATTTCTATGTTTTGCATATCCATTGTATTTCTAACGCGTTTAATAGCTTCACACTCTAGTGCAAAACAATCGCGGAAATCTTCTGAGATATAACGTGCGGCACCACGAAAACCAATCATTGGGTTTTCTTCTTCCGGCTCGTATTGCTGGCCGCCAACTAGGTTTGCGTATTCGTTTGATTTAAAATCAGACATACGAACAATTACACGCTCTGGTGCAAATGCACAACCTAGAGTAGAAATACCTTCAACCAGTTTTGTTATATAAAACTCTACTGGTGATTCGTAACCGGCAATCATATCTGTGATTTCTGCTTTTAATGCATCTGTTTGAGCATCAAAATTTAATAATGCTTTTGGATGAACGCCAATCATACGGTTGATAATAAATTCAACTCGCGCAAGGCCAACACCTGCATGCGGTAAGCGTGCAAAGTCAAATGCACGATCGGGGTTACCCACGTTCATCATAACTTTCATTGGTAGTTCTGGCATTTTATCAACGCGTGACGTTAGTATTTCAAAATCTAAAATACCTTCGTAAATAAAGCCGGTATCGCCTTCGGCGCACGATACGGTTACTTCTTGACCCGCTTTAATTAAATCAGTTGCGTTGCCACAACCAACAACTGCTGGAATACCTAGTTCACGTGCAATGATTGCCGCATGACATGTACG
This sequence comes from Pseudoalteromonas sp. AS71, assembly GCF_038900275.1. Taxonomy (NCBI): domain Bacteria; kingdom Pseudomonadati; phylum Pseudomonadota; class Gammaproteobacteria; order Alteromonadales; family Pseudoalteromonadaceae; genus Pseudoalteromonas; species Pseudoalteromonas sp. AS71. Next base: position 224,262 of record NZ_JBBMQZ010000002.1, read on the forward strand.
CCCACCACGATTTGTAACAATCGCTGCTGCACGTTTCATGATTGGTTCCCAATCAGGGTCGGTCATATCGGTTACTAAAATGTCGCCTACTTGTACCTGATCCATTTCTTTGATTGAATCAAGAACACGAACAACACCGCTACCAATTTTATGACCAATTGCACGGCCTTCAACAACAACGTTGCTAGTACCGTTTAATTGAAAACGTTCCATAACGTTAGCGTCTTCGTTTGAGCGAACAGTTTCTGGACGAGCTTGAACGATATATAGTTTGCCGTCGTTACCGTCTTTTGCCCATTCGATGTCCATTGGACGACCGTAATGTTTTTCAATGATTACAGCTTGCTTGGCAAGGTCTTGCACTTCTTCATCTGTAATCGAAAATTTATTTGAAAGCTCAGGGGCAACATCAACGATGTCTACTTGCTTACCATGTGCTTTGTCTTCTGAGTAAATCATTTGAATGGCTTTAGAGCCAATGTTACGCCGTACTACTGAAGGTTTGTTTTTTAGGAGTGTTGGTTTATGAACATAAAACTCATCAGGGTTAACTGCGCCCTGTACAACCATTTCACCTAAGCCGTAGCTTGATGTAATAAATACAACGTCTTCAAAACCAGACTCTGTATCAATACTAAACATTACGCCAGATGCTGATTTATCTGAACGTACCATGCGTTGAATACCCGCTGATAATGCTACACCACGGTGATCGTAACCTTGGTGAACACGATACGAGATTGCACGGTCGTTAAATAATGAAGCAAATACGTGTTTAATAGCGACCATTACTGAATCGATACCAACTACGTTTAGAAAAGTTTCTTGCTGGCCTGCGAATGATGCATCTGGCATATCTTCAGCGGTAGCTGATGAACGCACTGCAAATGAAACATCTGCTGTAGTGTCGCCGTGGAGTTGGCTATATGCGTCGCGAATGGCTTGATCTAGGTTTGGTTGGAATGGTGTGTCGATTATCCATTGGCGGATGTCTGCACCGACTTTAGCGAGTGTATTTACATCATCAACATCAAGTGTATCTAGAATGTCGTGAATTTTTGCTGTGAGTCCTGATTGATCTAAAAACTCATTAAAAGCATCTGCGGTAGTTGCGAAACCACCCGGTACTTGTACACCAGCGTTTGCTAGGTTTGAAATCATTTCACCAAGTGATGCGTTTTTACCGCCAACTCGAGGAACATCTTGCATACCAAGCTCTTGATACCAGAGAACGTATTCTTGCACGGATCTTTCTCCAAAAAAAACTAATTGTAGGTCTAACTGTGAGAGTTAAGAAAGAAAACCTTTTATAAAGGTCACCATCATTCTACACTGGCAATAGTCCTCACGTAAACCGTGAGAAACCCATTTTAGGGATTTAAACGCAATAAAAAGGTTAATTATGAGAACTGCTTTTTATATATCAGATGGAACAGCTATTACTTCAGAAGTGTTTGGGCATGCTACTTTGTCGTTGTTCCCTATCGATTTTAATCATAAAACAATTCCATTTGTAGAAACTGAAGAAAAAGCCCGCGAAATTAAAGCATTAATTAATGCGACAGCTGCAAAAACCGGCGAAAAGCCTTTCGTGTTTTTTACTTTTGTAAATCATAGTTTGAGTGAAATTATAAAATCGGCTGATGCAGTGACCTATGATTTTTTAACTACATACAGCGAAAAAATAGAAAAAGAACTAGATGTAGCCCCTGTTCCAAAAATGCACCGCACGCATTCTATTCATGAAAAAAGTTATGATTTTAGAATTGATGCAGTTAACTATGCTCTTATGAATGATGATGGCGGCAATATTAAAAACTTTTCTGAAGCTGACATTATTTTAATTGGTGTTAGCCGAAGTGGTAAAACACCAACCAGCTTATACTTAGCGCTACAATATGGCATTAAAGCGGCTAACTATCCTATTACAGAAGAAGACTTAGATAATGAGGGTTTACCTAAGTGCTTAATACCTTATAAACATAAGTTATTTGGGCTTACGATTGACCCTGAAAGACTTGCGGCTATAAGGCATAGACGTATGGCTAATTCTAAGTATGCATCTATTAAACAGTGTCGTATTGAGGTGCGTGAAGTAGAAATGCTTTATAAGCGTCATAAAATTGCTTACTTTAATTCTACGCATCATTCGGTAGAAGAGATATCTGCAAAGATACTGACAGAGACAGACCTAGAGCGACGTAAGTACTAACTAATTGATGAGACTAAAAACAAAAAAACCGCATTTAAGCGGTTTTTTTAATATTAACAAATATTATTTACGTGCGTCTTTTAGTAAGTCAGCTACTAAAAAGCCTAACTCTAATACTTGGTCGGCATTAAGACGTGGGTCACACTGCGTTTTATAACGCTGTGCTAAGTCATCGTCAGATAAACCGTAAGCACCACCAGTACACTCTGTTACGTGCTGGCCTGTCATTTCTAGATGAACACCACCTGCGTATGAACCTTCAGCTTTATGAACTGCGAAGAATTGGCTGATCTCGCGCATGATATTGTCGAAGTTACGCGTTTTGTATCCTGACGTCGCTTTTTCAGTATTGCCGTGCATTGGATCAGAGCTCCAAATTACTTTACGACCTTCTTGCTGAACTTTTCTTACGAGGGCTGGAAGTTTTTCTGGTAGTACGTCTGCACCCATGCGTGTAATTAGCGTTAAGCGACCAGGAATGTTATCTGGGTTTAATGCATCAATTAAACGAATTAGGTCATCAGGTTCCATACCTGGGCCAACTTTAACACCGATAGGATTTTTAATACCTTTGAAAAACTCAATATGTGCATGGTCAAGTTGACGTGTACGCTCACCAATCCATACAAAATGAGCAGAACAATCGTACCAGTCACCTGATAAGTGGTCGCGACGAGTAAGCGCTTCTTCGTAACCAAGTAGTAATGCTTCGTGAGAGGTATATAAATCAGTTTCTTTTAAGCTTGGCGCAATTGTAGAGTTAATTCCGCACACTTCCATAAATTCGAGTGCGTCTTGAATTTTGTCTGCAAGTTGTTGGTATTTTTCTTTAAGTGGGTTTGCAGCTACAAAGCCCATGTTCCAACGGTTAACCTGGTGAAGATCGGCAAGGCCACCTTGTGCAAATGCACGTAATAAGTTTAATGTTGCCGCGCTATGGTGATATGCAGTCATTAAACGTTGTGGATCTGGGATACGCGCTTCTTCCGTAAACTCAATATTATTAATGATGTCGCCACGATAAGATGGTAAAGACACACCATTAATTGTTTCTAAGTCTGCTGAACGTGGTTTAGCATATTGACCCGCCATACGCGCAATTTTAACTACAGGGCATTTACCGCCGTAAGTTAATACAACAGCCATTTGTAAGATTGTTTTGAACGTATCGCGAATATTAGCGGCATTAAAGTCACTAAATGATTCTGCACAGTCACCACCTTGAAGTAAAAATGCACGACCTTCGCACACGTCTTCAAGTTGTTTAAATAAACTTCTCGTTTCTTCAGCAAAAACTAAAGGCGGAGCCGTCTTTAATTGGCCTTCAACTGATTTTAGTATTTCTTGATCTGGGTACTGTGGTTGCTGCAGTATTGGCAGCTCTCTCCAGCTATTTGGGTTCCACGATTGCATGTTCTTTCCTCATTCCTACATTACCTGATAAGAAGAAATTAACGTATGCAGGCACCTAAGTTCAAGGACTAAATTCACTATTTACTAATTATTTAGTTATGAGGTAAGTATTTATGAGGTTTATAGCCAAAAATTGAATTATTGCCACTTGATAAGTTTGTTTTTAATTTAATTTAAAACATTATAAAACAATGAGATAAAATACAATTGGTTATATTTTAGCTACTTGGAGATAGAATGTAGCAAAGTAACATTAGTGAACAGTTTGATTGAGAACACATCATGCTTAAACTCAATCTATTGTAATCTTAACTTTACAGGTTAAATAAAATATTATATCTATCAAGTAGGATGTTGTTAAATTGTGTGATAAGGCGTTACATAGCTACATATAATAAGAGATGAGTATTTTCAAGGTATGCGATTGCTTATGCGTATGGCGTTCTCAATACTGTTCCACTATTTAAATAATATATCAGCAGAGTGTTTCACCTTTTAAGTAATAGTTTAATTAAGATGTTGTACATGTTTTGTTGGTTTGCCGCCTCTTGCATTCCCCTACTATGCTTTGCTTTGCTCCTGACTGCATGCAATCGTATACGCGCTGCTTAACTATATTAAAAAGCACAGTTAAAAGAACACATCATACTTATTTGATTTAAAATTTAAATCTTAGCACTGAGTAAAACTTAGTAAAAAATAATCAAATAGCTAAGAAATATGCGATAATCCTTTTAAGTAAGATGTGTTCTTGGTGGGTTATGGTAAGTAAAGTTCAAATTAGAAGTCAGTTCGATTTAATGAATGAACTGACGGTAAGGTTAGTTGAAGAGCTTAAAGAATGTGACTATTCAAAAGCTGAGTATTATCGACTTCCTGATATTAGTAGTCTTAATGAGAATATTGTTCCAGAGTCAATTATCACCGAAAAAATATCTGGTGACATAGCCCATAGGGCTATTCTCAATTCGTTTACCGATATTTATAAAAAAGAAGGCTTAAGTAGTCGTGTATTAAAGCGCCATCCCGGTTTGTTAGTTATAAAAAATGCTAATAAAGAAGCATTAAATAACCGAATTGCTCAAGTAAATAAAGCTAAAGCAGACTTTAAAGCATGCATAGTTGCAATAGATAATAACGATGCTCGTTTTGAAGCTGTTCATAATGCGATGCCGAATTTAATTACACTTGCTGCATATCGCAAAATTCATTGTGAAAGTGACTCTCCATTTTCAGTTAGATTTACTTGGATGCACAAACACGCAACAAAAACGCTAACAAAAAAAATGGCTCTCGAGATGCTCGATAAATCGGCCGGTTATAGAAATCCAAGAATGATTGATCAACAAAAATGGCAATCACTTGTAGCTCAAGAACAGTTACGAGTTGCCAGCTTAGGTGAAAAAGAAAAACTAAGGATTCGTCGCCCCACTCGTGTAAGCCCACAAGTTAATGTGAGATATACTGCACAAAACCGCTATCATGTTAGTGCCGCATTGCCCTTTATTTTGATTAATCCAGAGCCAGACGTAAAATTAGGTATATTACCTGACTATCAAAAACCAGAAGCTCACCCGCGTAAACGCGAGTACGATTTTTTAGTCGATAGGCTATATTTAGAGCAGGTAGATCGATAGTGATTATGTTAAAAAGGCCACAATATGTGGCCTTTTTGGTAATGTGTTTAAGTATTTAAATAATGTTTATTACTTTTCTACTATCTCTTCGATTTTATCTTCATCAATCAGCACTGCATTTTCAACAATTCGTTTACCACCTTGAATTTCAATGCGTTTGTTGTGTTTATTCAGTGTAAGTATTTCATCACAAAACTGATCAGATGGATGCATTTCGTAGGTGTAATCAATAATATTACCTGTTTTATCATCTTTTACATTAGTAATACTGTATTCTGATATTGCGCCTTTTTCAATCAAGTCTTTCATAGTAGTGGTCATATCACGACGCAGCGCTTTTAATTTATTTTCGGTAATATCATCCGTTGAATAAATAGAGCCATATTTTTCCATGATAGACAGCAGTCTAAAATGATAAGTTTTACCTGGCGCAGCATAACGCCAAAGATGATACAAACGCAGCATCATCCAACGCGATAATCCACGTTTTAATTCTTGTGCACTATTAAAGTAATAACCTTTGTATTCAAGGTTATCAATCATGTTATGAACAAATGCATTTAAACAGGCGACACATTTTACATTGCCACCCTGACCCTTCTTGCCGCTAAAATGAAGTGACGATAAAAAGTTCATATTTGACTCGTAAAACGAATCATCTATATCAGAATTTTTAGTATCTGTTGCAGAATATTTAAACGAAAGTTTAGAACCTTGCAATGCTTCAAGAGATTCTTTAATTGCAGGATATGGCATAGACTGCCCTACCGCTTTAAGCTCTTGGGCTAATTCGTTCATAGAAAAAACAACCGCGTATTGAATACCGGACTTAAAATTAATTTTGACTATTTTGCCTTTAGAGGCCAAACGAATAAGTGCGCGTTCAACTTTTTCTTCTCTATCTGATGGCCAGACAAGGTATTCTACGTCTTCGCCATCTTTGCGCGTACTTACAACAGCGGGAGTTATTTTTATTTCGCCATCGTATAAAATACCATCTACTTTTTCAGATATTTTACGCGTGATAATTGTTTTTTTAGGTGCTTCTTCAAGTGGTAATTTTTTATAGCCAGAACGTACAAAACGTCCCCACAAATCATAATGATTAAACGTGTTTGAATATGCACGTAATCCATGAGCTGCATTTTCAATAGAAATTCGCACGTCTTTGTTATCTGTAAATAGTGCTAAACTTTCGTTATCTATTGCACTTTCCACCCCGTGGATTTGGCCCCTAAGTGTATCGGGCAAGTTATCTACCGAGATGTTGACCTTTCGGCTCATTGTTCTTATTTCCATTTTTATTGCGACAGCTCATAACAACACATTAAGCAGCAAAAGTTAAATGTTTAAGTTAGTATAAAAGTGATCTGACTTTAAATAAAAGGCTTAGATCACTATTTTACTAAGTGGAGTCCATAACTTCTTATTTCAGATCATATTTATACTAACTGAGCTATTACAAATCTCTTTTTTACTAACTCAGCTGTTATTTTGTCCATTACAATCGCTTTATTTTAAAATTTAGCACGACAAATTCATGTAAAAATAAATCGCCCTGTGGATAAAGCCTTATCGAGTTAGCATAGATCTGATCTGTACCAAGTACAGATCAGATCTATACTAATTAAACGTACCTTTTGATGGTGGCACAAGTGCATAACTTTATAATTTACTTAGTAAAAAGCTGATCTACGAAGCTCTTTTTGTTCATAACTTTATGCGCAACCTGTGCATAACTCTATTTTAAAAATAGGCCTTAGTAAAAAGCTGATCTGCAGGTAGATAAAGATCTGATCTTAACCAAGTATAAAGCTGATCTGCTTTTTTAAACATTGTTTATATAAATCATTATGTTATGTGTCAATTTAAAGCCCTTAACCTTTATTACCTTATATATTTAAGCACCTTTAAACTTCTTTATTTATACTAAGCAATATTAATGGTGTAAAAGTATTTTTAAATGTCTTGTTTTTAAAATGCATGTCGTCTTAAATAGTTGTTTACAGCAAATTGAATGGACATTATACTAACTCCCTAACTTTGAGGAAGAAAGTATGTCTATCAATAATAACGCGTTAAGTACCTACCGGCTTTTAAAAGCAACTGCCGAAGTAGCTGAAAAATCATTAGAAGGTCGTATTCAGCACTATCGTGCGCATCTTAAATCAGAAGAAAAAGAATTAAGAACCTATACGCAAAAAGCAGCCGCAGATTTATTAGGTTGTAATAATCGTACTTTAAAAAGGCGTCATGACAATGGCGACTTTGATGATTTAAACATTAAACGCGGTGCTAATGGACATTATGCTTACACGTTAGTAAACATTTTTGCCATGGCTGATATTATGGATATTAAACCAGATCATCGTACTGGTGATGACAAACTTCAAGTTATTGTTATTAACTCCCTTAAAGGCGGCTGTGGTAAAACAACTAGTATGGTTAATATCGCAGCAGCGCTTGCGACGACAAATATTAAGCGCTATCGCATTGGTATAATAGATTTAGATCCTCAAGGTTCTTCTTCAAGCTTTTTTCCTTCAAGTGAGCATGACCCTATTACTGTTGGTGATTTAATGCGAGATTGTATAGATTTAGATGAGGGCGAAACATGGCCTGAATTTGTATCTAATTCATTTTTACCAACGCATATCCCAAATATTCGTGTTTTGCCTTCAGGTATGGATGATTTTTACTTTGAGCACGAAACGGCAACATTACTCAAAGATACCTCAAATTATGAGCAAACTCGTCACTACCATAAGTTACTAGAAAAAGTTATTGACCCTGTTAAAGATGAATTTGATATTATCTTAATTGATACAGCACCTACCCTTAACTTTATGTTTTATAATGCATTAATGGCATCTACAGCAATGTTGATCCCTGTTCACCCAGAAGCTGTAGATTTTGACGCTAACAATAAATATTTAAAACGATTAGGTGAGATTTACCATACCGTAGCGGCACTAGGCCACGAAGGTTGGGACTTTATGCAGTTTTTAGTTACCAACTATGTAAAGGGTAATCACTCACAGCGCGATATCGTTAAAGATGTCCGTAGTGCATTTGGTCGCCAAGTTATGAGCTACCCAATTAATCACAGCTCGGCAATTACAGCAAGTTCATCATCTTTTAATACTATTTTTGATCAAAAAGCGTCAGACAGCTTAGCAAGTCGTGAATCGTTAATGCGCGCCCAAGAAAATATTAAAGATGTGGTCGATGAACTAGAGATGCTTATTCGTTCAAATTGGCAGTCAACTCAGTCAACACTCAATTCCCCTAAGTAAGGATGTTAAATAAAAATGGCTAAAAAACGTAAAAATGACACCCGCTTAGATCCTTTTGCAACCGCTGTAGGTAGCAGTAGCCTTGACGCATTATTAGAACAGGCCAATGCTGGCGATGTAATTAGAATGCCGGCACCGAGCGATCCTGGGCGCCAGATAACGCTTGTTTGTAAAGTGATCTCACACGCTGATATTGAATCTACTACAGGTGTATATGGTAAAAACCGCCGTGTACAGTCACTGCTAAACGAAAAGTCAGTATCAGATATTCTTCCTGCGATTCGTGATGATGGCCGTAATCAGCATCCTGCTCTACTTTGGGATCAAGGTGAAACAAGCTTAGTTTTAGCGGGCTCTCGCCGTCGTATGGCGTGTATTTTAGGTAACGCAGATTATTTGGTACTTAGTTCAAGCGATTTTACTGATCAAGATGCTAAAATTTTAGCCGTATCTTCAGATCAGTACATTGCCCCGAGCTTATGGGAGCTAGGACAAGCTTACCAACAAACAAAAAATGAGTTAATTGAACAAGGTAAAAAAGGATCTTACAGAGAAATAGCCGCCATTGAAGGTGTATCGCACACTGCAATTGCAGATGCCATCAAGGCGTATGAGCAAATACCTGCCGATGTTATTGCGCTTTACCCTACTGCAAATCATGTAGGTCGTGAAGTAGCTAAAAAGCTTGTGAGCGCAAAGGAGCGCGACCAAGAGGCGTTTAAGCAATTGGTTTTAGCCCTAGCTAGCGATGAAGAGCTAAATGCGATCACAAGCGACGACAAGCGTGCAATGGCAATCACTAAATGCTTAACAGCTGAGCCACAAGTGGCCGTTAAACGTGAAGCTGTACTAGAAAATAAATTTATATCAGTACAACGCAATTTAAAAAGCGGCGATGTGTCTATCAAAATTGACAATAAAGTGATGACAGACAGACGCTTAGAGCAATTAACTAAGTTATTAAGTGCTTTTAATTAGTTAGTTAAATAATGATCTGTCAGTCTCGTTTACTTAGTTAAATAGTGATCTGACAGATTGTTTTGTTAGTAAAAATCTGATCTTTACTAGCGAAATTCCTCTTCAAACAACCATATTATCTCTTCAAGATCACTTTTTTACTAACTGCTCCCTTCTTTTTAGCATCACTTTCTTGATTTATTATTATGGTTAGTAAAATCGTGATCTGTAATACCTAGATTATTCTTTGTACTTATATGCAGGGTCTATCATTTAGCTAAATTTTATACTGATTTTTACCTATAAACCGGTTTTTTACTAAGCTATCAGCTCCAACCAGTTTATAACTTGTTAATAGTGCTTTAGCTCAGAGCACATAAGGCATATACTGGCAGAATTATTTTTAAAATTTAATGCTTAGAGTGACATGTCTGCTAACTTATCAAAAAATGATTTAATGGCTATTTTTGAAGAAATTAAAAATGAGCAGGCTACCCAGTTTCCTCTGTCTGAACGCTTTATTAAAAAACTTTTCCGTCAAAATGTCCTAGATAAAGGAAAAGAATATTATAAAAAAGGCCAGATCACTTGGTTAGAACACACGCCTAATTTTTCTGTTGTTGACTCTACTGTTCAAGTGGATAACGGATCATCGTTTAACCAACGTATTGAGATCAGTAAAGTACCAACTGGTTATTCTGTTGATACGCACTGTACATGTAATGCAAAAACCAAATGTCGACACTTGGCCGCTATTTTATTTAAGCTTAAAATTGAGCATTCTGGTGAGTACGGCGAAGATTACTTTATTAATGACTGGTTTAGCGAATTAAGCGCACTTAAAAGTGGTGAGCACAATATACCTTCGCAAGTGTTATTGTTTGTATTAGATATTGAAAATAACAAAGTATTTTTAACGCCTAAAATAGCGAATGTTGAGACTAAAAAGAATTATACATTAGGCCGAAACTTAACCGAGCAGCAGTTAAATAGTTTTGTAACGCCGAGTGATTTACTCGAAAGTGACTTTAGATTATTTAGTTGGATACGCTCACAAAATGCAGTGGGAAGTATTGAGCTAAAAGGTCAATGGGGCTTTAGTGCCTTACAACAACTTATAGCTACAGAACGCTTGTTTTTTCAGCGCTCTCGAGTACCAATAAAAGCACAATCGGGCCAAGCATTAAGTTTTAGTTGGGAGCAAGATAAAGACCTTTCTCAATTAGTTATTAAGCTTGAGCAAACTCAAAACTGGGCTTTATTAAAAACAACACCACCTACTTACCTCGATTTGGATCATTTAAAAGCGGGTCGTCTTCGCACACCATTAAGTGCAGACGAAATAGCACATTTACAAACTATGCCTGCTTTGCACGATGCTAATTTTGATCGAATTTACAAACAACTTGCCGATAATTTTGGCGCAGGTGTAATACCTCATCCTACTAACTTGCAGCCAACGTTACCTAAAATCTCTAGTAATGCTGTTTTAAAAGTAACGATGGGCGATCAAGGTTTATCACTTTCGTTATTATTTAAGTATAAAAATAAAAATTATTTAGCGGGTTCTGCACCTGCAAGTACTATTAATAGTGCTTTTGAAAATACAGTAACGAATGAGCTAATAAACCTAGGATTTGAATTTTGTAAAGGGGGTTTACAAAGTGAACTTGTATTTACAAAGCAATCTCCTATCCATTTGCATTGGCTTATATACGAAGTATTTCCTGGTTTTAAACAACGTGGTTGGCAGGTAAGTGTAAGTAAAGTAACGAGTCCTAATCCGCAGTGTGAAGTTAGCTTACATGTACACCGTGCTGCAGGGCATCAAATGCACTGTAAAGTACTGCTATGTGATGCAAAAGCAGCTCTTTTATTTACCAATACAGATCCGCTATATCAGTCGTTAAACCGACAAAGTGAGTTATTTTACTACTATCCGCTCGGTCGTGAATTTGGAGTTATTAATAAGTCTGCAATTAACTTATTAGATGAATTTAAAGAGCGTTTTGAGTTTGTAAAAACACGGGACGAATTTAATATTCCGCTTTCGTATTTGCCAGAGCTTGTAAAGCACACAGCCATAAACGTAGAGTTGCATGACGACTCGCTTGAGCGATACTTGCAAGAGCTAAACAATACCGATACCGCAATGCCAAAGGTTTCTTTACATGGCTTGAATGACTCGGTAACCCTTCGTGAGTACCAACAGCAAGGTGTTGACTGGCTTAGTTTTTTAAAGCGTCATAAATTAGGTGGTATTTTAGCTGATGACATGGGGCTTGGGAAAACACTGCAAGTTATTGCGTTTTTAGCGAGCACGTTTAATCGTCCGCAAGCGGGTCCTACACTAATTGTATGTCCAACTAGCTTGGTGAGTAATTGGGAAAATGAAATTACTAAGTTTGCTAAAAGTTTAAAAGTTACCACTATATTTGGATCAAACCGTAACGAACCTTTACAACACTTAGCACAAGCCCAATGCATACTCACTACATACCCATTGTTAAAACGTGATATAGCTTATTACTCGCCTTTATATTTTGAAAATATAATTCTCGATGAAGCTCAATACATTAAAAACGATACCGCACAGGTGTCGCGATTAGTGAAACGTTTAAATGCCGACTTTAAACTTTGTTTAAGTGGCACTCCAATCGAGAATAATTTACTTGAGCTCAAATCGTTACTCGATTTTGCTATGCCATCTTTACTTGGTTCTCAAGCGCACTTTAAGCTGCATTTTCAAACGCCTATTGAGCGTGAAGCTGATATGGAGAGAGCTGAGCAGTTAAAAGCGTTAATTATGCCCTTTATAATGCGCCGCACTAAAGCACAAGTAGCGCAAGAGCTTCCCGAAAAAACAGAGCTAACTAAAGAATTTGAGTTTGAGCCTAAGCAAAAAGAAATGTATCAGGGCATTACACGTTCATTAGAAGAAAAGCTAATCGACTTATTTGCTGAGCAAGGTGCACAAAAAAGTAAGCTTGCATTTTTAGAGGCGTTATTAAAACTTAGGCAAATTTGCTGTCACCCTAAATTAATAGATCCAGATACTCAGGCTGGTTCTGCTAAGCTTGAATGGTTAACAACACACTTACCGCTTATGTTAAGTCTCGGTCGTAAAATTATTATATTTAGTCAGTTTACATCGGCACTCGATTTAATAGCCCAACGCCTTGAAGAAACAAATATTAACTTTAGTATGCTTACAGGCCAAACGCGCCACAGAGATAAAGTAATCGACGAGTTTACCAGTGGTAAAACATCTGTGTTTTTAATTAGCTTAAAAGCCGGCGGTACAGGCCTTAACCTAACACAAGCCGATACCGTTATTCACTTTGATCCATGGTGGAACCCTGCTGTAGAAAAGCAAGCGACTGATAGAGCTTACCGTATTGGCCAAACTAACCCGGTATTTGTTTATAAGCTCATAATGAATAATTCAATAGAGCAAAAAGTATTTAAAATGCAACAAGACAAACAAGCTCTTGTAGATGCGTTATTTACTGATAAATCAATGAGCTTTACTAAATTTGATGAGCAACAAATGTTATCGCTAATTAAAAGTTAAATTGCTCTAAAAAGTTTTGATATTTTTATGAACTTAATTTAAAAAGTGGCGTCTACTATTATGCTTGTTGATTAATTGCAGTTAATACAAGTTTTCATGTTGATTCCCCCCATTTAG